>JALWCU010000049.1 GCA_027015275.1 Bacteroidales bacterium
TATTTATGCAGCTATTCTGGAGAATAATCAGACTAAGGAAGGGATACGCATACCTTCTGTTTTAGTACCATATACTGGTTTTGATATGCTTAAATAAATTGCACAGAGGCTGTCCAAAAAGCGTATCTAACGGCCATGAGCGCGACGAAGACGTAAAGATAAATTTTTGTCAATAGCGGAGAAAGTGTTTTTAGAATCTGCAAATTTTAATAATTCTTGAGTTATTGGACAGCCTCTTTACTGGTTTATCGTGTTGCTAATAGCATAGGCTACTTCTCGTTCACAGATGGCTATTGCATTATATTAGTTATTGGTTGACCTGCTTGAAGTCTTTAGGTTGGATTTTTACTTTATAAGTTAAGCTATTGTTCCTGCCTGTTAGGTAGTCGTATTGGGAATAGACTTTTACGAATGGTTCAAAGTTTTCCACTTGCATAGGAAGTTCTACGACCACGACCTTGCTCTCGCCGGGTAGAATGTCAAAATAGTTATCATCGATAATAGCGTTCTGAAGGGTTGAAATGACGTGGACGTTTTTGGCTAGATATTTATTTGCTGTGATTTCCAAAGCATAGCCTTCATCTACAGGATAATATGATACACTAAGATCTGGATCAAGAAGCTTAATTTTTGCTTGGTTGATGAAGTAATGATATTTTTCGGCAACAAGCTCGAAGTTGTTGTAAACTTCGATTTTCATGAGTGTAGAATCACGTGAGAAAAGCTTGAGGTAAACGCCCAGGTCAAATACCTGGCTGACCATGTGATTGACAAGAGCTTCGTTTTCGACTTTTTGCCAGAGAAGGTGTCCATATAAATCGTAGAGTTTGTAATAGGCAAGAACGTGGGCTGTATCAAACGCAGATATAAGAGTTACTTCGACATTATTCCCATTGTTTTTTGTGAGAATGCGGAAGTTGCTTAAATAATCTTTGATGAAGTAATATTTTGCTTTTGGTTGCAGAGAATAATCAATGAACGATGGTGATATGGCAGGCGTTATGTCATTGAACCAATTGACTATTAGGTGATTTTGATAAAAAGGTGGAAGTGAATTTATGTATTTTTCAAATTTTTGTTTTTGAATGACCTGTGAGAAATAATACGCATTTGTCAATGAATCAAATGGATAGAACAGTGAGACTTGCTTTTTTAGCTGGAAATATAGTTGTGTAGAAGGTTTTGTAAAGTATGTGAGTGTGGAGTCTATTTTTAGAGTTTCGTTCTGAATATAGAACATTTTTCGTAGCAAGATATTATTAGGCATAGAAACAAAGTCGTTATTAATGCTGAGTGTATTTTTGAAGTTCAGATTTGTCAGATAGTATCTGGATGAGTCAATTGAATGGATAAGGGCCGGGAGGACTTGAAGGAAGAAATTATCAGAGAATTTTTTTACTTCTTGCGAAGGGAAGTGTATTGCGTGTGGATTGTAGTTAGCATTCCAGGCTATTATAGAAGGATGGTTGAAAAGTCTCTGGATGTTTTGTTTGGTCTCGGAGAGAATCAGATTTATGAGTGTGTCTGTGGGTGGCAGTATTTTGTAAGCTATTGGCAATGTTTGGATTACCAGTATGCCTTGCTCGTCGCAGATGTTGTAAAAATTTTGATTGCGGTACCAACCTTTATCTGATGTTATGATAGCATTAAATCCAGCTTCTTTAATTAGTTTGATGAGTCTTTGATAAAGGTCATTTTCGTCAGCGATATTAACTCGCAGTGGATAAATTTGTGCTGCTTTGAGAAATATCAGAGAGTCATTTATCTTGAGCATTAATCTATTACCAAGAGAGTAAAATTTGATTTTGCGTATGCCTGTGTATGTATTTTTTTCTGAGTATTTAACGCCTCGGATGAGAATAGTTGAAGTGAATTTGTATAGCTCTGGCTGGAGATTGTCTGATGTATAAGGATACCATAGTTTTGGGTCAGATATTTTAAAATTGAAAGTAAGTTCGTTTTTGCCGGGGTGGAGCTTAACTTTTTGGTAGATGTGGACATCGTATTGGCTTTTTATCTGTATATAAGCTTTTTGTGAACGTGAGGAAAAGATGATTAGATGGGCTGATACCAAAGCCTGTTTTTTTGATATTTTGTAAAAACTGTAATAAGCGGCTTGAATGAACGCCTTTTCCCAGAGCAGGATTTGTGGTGTTTTTGCAAATCCCATGGTGATATAGCTGGAGCCCAGTTGGTGATGTAGCTGGAAATAAGGTTTGCGTAAAATGCTAAGTGGAGAATATGTGCCTTTGATTTTCAGTGCTTTAAATAGGCTATGAGCTTTTGAAATAGGAGGGAAAAACTGTACGATTATTTGGTTTCTTCCAGGGTGAATGTATTTTTTTATATCGTATTTATATTGGTCGAAAAAGTCATCGGTCTGAGCAATGGGAGTGCCATTGATGTAAATTTTAGAGTAAGTATCCAGACCAGGAAGGAGCAGCCAGATTTGTTTTTGTCTGTATGTTTGTTTGTCTATATCCAGTTTTGTTTTGAAAAACCAATTTTTTTGTGATAACCATTTAATTTTGTCTGTATAATGATCGAAATAAAAGTTTTGCACCAGGAAGAGACTATTTACCAGAGAGACGTGGAAACTTCCGGGGACTCGTGCTGGTTCCCAGTCTTTGGCATTAAGGCTATCGCTATATGTCCAGAATAAAGGTTGTTTTTTAGGTAAAATTTCTTTTTTATAGTTACATGAGATGAGAAAAATGCTTATTATAAAGAAAATCGACAGTCGCTTGAGCATTATCTTATTGTTTTACAAATCAGTTATGTGATGATCAGAAATATTGTTTTGAAAGATATAAATTTTTCTGAATTCAAGGCGAAGTTAGAAAAAAAATCACAGAGCTTGGGATATGAAATTACAGAAAATGGTGATAAATTGATTCTGAAGTGGGATAATAATTGGCTTGGCGTAGGCTTTGAAGTAGAGATGTATAGTGTTGATAATAAGGATTTTATTTATGTTATAAATCTGGAGAGACTACTCAGGTTAGTAATAATTTTGTGGCTGGTTTTGCTGATTATTTTTTACGGGAAAATATGGTGGTTTCTATTGAGTGCGGTTTTGCTTGCAGTGGCTTTGTATTTGTCGATTGGGTTACAGTCTGACAGAAACGTAAGGGAGTTATTTGATAAAGTGATGCACTGTTCTGATAACGAAGAGACTATGGCGAAGAGCAAAGAGTCGGAGACACAAGGTCTGGTTTGTCCGGCTTGTGGAGAGCCACTGACAGAATATGATGAGTATTGTCCACGGTGTGGGTTATACCTGGGCAAAGTGTGGAAGCGTCAGCCTGCCTCACGGACAGGCTTTGAGAACAGACGGTTGGAATATCATTTCAAGAAAAAGACGCCTGAAGAAAATCAATGAGCTTGCTGAAGGCTCTCTGGCGGTGGCTGTACTGGTTTTTTTCTTGCAGAGTCATTTGTGCAAAAGTCCTTGTATCTTCTTCGGGAATGAATATTGGGTCATAACCGAAACCATTGTTACCCCTGGGCTCGCGGGTGATGTGTCCATTAACAATGCCTTCAAATAAATATTCTTTGTCGTTTATTATAAGAGCAATTACGGTACGGAAGCGGGCTTTACGGTTGTCGATATTGTTCATTAATTCGAGAAGGTGTACCATGTTTTTGTAATAATCATGGTCAGAAGCAAAGCGTGCAGAGTTGACGCCGGGCAGTCCACCGAGAGCATCGACTTCGAGTCCTGTGTCGTCGGCAAAACAGTTGAGTCCGGTCCTATCGTGAAAGAAACGTGCTTTTTCGAGTGCATTACCTTCCAATGTGGGCGAAGTCTCTGGTATATCCTGATGGAAATTGACGTCGCTTAGCGAGAGAATACGGAAAGTCCTTGGCGTTAGAGACCTTATTTCTTTTAGCTTATGCTCATTGTTGGTTACGAAGACTATTTGTTCCATATATGTTTTCTTGTGTTTATATGCTTAAATATAAGATAGTTGTGCGTTAATTAATAGTATAATGAGATAATTTTTCGAGGAATTTCTTTTTGCGGCCTTCTGAGACTTCTATTTGTTCGCCGTTAGATAGCACTACGTAACCGCCGCGCCCACGTACATATTTTTTTATAAATTTCAGGTTGACTATATGCTTATTGTGAATACGGCAAAAGTGGCTGTCTTTTAGCATGTTTTCGTAATTCTGGATAGACTTTGAGACCATAATTTTTTTCCCTGTTGTGAGGTAGAAAGTAGTATAATTGTTGCTGGATTCGCAGCGTATAATTTCTTCGAGGTCTATAATATGAAGTCCGCTCGATGTCGGTAGGATTAGTTTTGAAGGTTTTTCTTTAATATTTGTGCTCAGAGCAGATATTTTTTTTATGAGTTCTTCGTTGCTGGTTTCTTTGTAGCGTTCGACAGCTATTTTGAGTTCTTCGGGTTCAACGGGTTTGAGGATATAATGAAGAGCTGCATATTCAAAAGCCTTTATGGCGTATTGGTCATAAGCAGTGATGAAGATTACGCCAAAGTCTTTGTGCTGTACACGCTCGAGTACTTCAAATCCGTCGCCGTCTGGCATGCTAATATCCAAGAAAACCAGGTCAGGCTTGTGCTTGTCTATTTCTTCTATAGCTTGTTCAACGCTCTGAGCTGTGCTGATAATGTCTATTTCTTGTACATGTTTTTGCAATAGCTTTTCTAATATGACGAGGCTACTTTTTTCGTCGTCAACGAGTATTGTGCGAATTTTTTCCATTTTATTGAGTATTTGATGTTTATTCCAAAGTTAGTAAATTATAGTTAACCGATGTCAAAGTTTGGGAGACTAATTATAACAGTTGTACCGGCTGGTGTTTTGTCAGGGTTATATTTATCAATGATTTGGATGTCGATTTTTTTGCGGTAGAGTTTATTGATAAGTGTGATTCTTTCCTGAATATTAATGAGCCCTGTTGATTTATGGCCTTTTCGTTTTTGAGCGATTTGTTTAGCTTTTTCGCGACCAATGCCATTATCGTCTATTGTACACTGTATTTTATTGGCACCGAGATAAGTAAAGCTGATTTCTATGTGTCCGTCTTGGGGCTTGAGAGCCAGTCCATGCCATATAGCATTTTCGACAAAAGGTTGTATTAGCATTGGTGGAATTATCCAAGTAGGAGTGTTGATCTGTGGGTCGATGTTTATTTGATATGAGAAGCTATTATCGAATCTCATTTTTTCGAGCTCAAGATAAATTTGTAGTGTGTTGATCTCGCTGTCTAAGGTAGTAAAGTTCTGCCTTGAGTTGTCCAGGACACGGCGCATGAGAGTGGCAAATTTTGTTAGATAATAATCTGCGTTGTCAATGTCGTTTTCGAGGATATAACGTCTTATGGAATTTAGTGCATTAAAAATAAAATGCGGGTTCATCTGTGAGCGCAGAGCTTTATGTTCTGCCAGGATAAGTTCCCGTTCATGTTCTATTTGTTCTCTCTTATGTCTAATCAGGGCATAGGCAATGGCAGAAATTATAGCAGTAGAAATTATGAATAGAAGGAAGTAAAAATAGGGTGTTTCGACGAATCGCCGCTTCTTGGTTATGTAAAAGACAATAGCATTAGGATTCCAGTGATTTCTTTCGGCTGTGGCAGTGATAAAAAGTTGATAATGACCTGCTGGGAGCTTGGAAAAACGTATATAACGATTGCGAGTAATG
This sequence comes from Bacteroidales bacterium, assembly GCA_027015275.1. Classification (GTDB taxonomy): domain Bacteria; phylum Bacteroidota; class Bacteroidia; order Bacteroidales; family S143-33; genus S143-33. Next base: position 5,674 of record JALWCU010000049.1, read on the forward strand.
TACCATTTGTCGTCGAGTCCCAGTAGTTTATATCGATAGACTACGTTTTTGCCGGAGCGGAAACTTATGCCTTTGAAGTATATTGTGATGTTTTTCTCGTTAGGTTCGATAGTAATATCGTGCATTAGGTTAATGCGTTTATTATCGATTGTAATGCTGTCTATAACAAGTTTAGGATATTTGATTTTTTTCTTAATATCTGGGGAAAGCGAAACAAGTCCGCGTGTGGTAGCCAGGAATATAGTGTTATCTGCCATTGTGATATCGCGTATTTCTTCGGCAAACAGTCCATCGGCTGGTGAGAAGTTCTCGATAGAATAAAGTATTGGGTTGGTGTTGTGTATTGAGATGCGTGTGAGACCTTTGTTTGTGCCGAGCCAGATTATAGAGTCGTTTACGAGGATATTTGTAACAAAATTGGATGTAAGCCCAGTTTGCTGTGTGATGGTTGTGATTGAGCTATCCCGAGTATTGAGCATTATGAAACCAGCACCACTAGTGGCAAGGAGAATGAAATTTTTATACTGGTCTATGTGATTTATTCGTGTCTTTAGAATAGCATGCTTCTGCCCCCAGAAAAATAGTTTGGAATCTTTGTACGAAAATAAACCGTTAATTGAGCCCAGCCAAATAGTGCTGTCATTGGATTGGTAAATAGAATTTGATGTAGGAATGCGATTATCGTGGAAGTAGGAGCATATACTATCATGGCAAATGCTCAGGAAACCATAACTCGATGTTGCAAGGATGTTGTCATCAATGCCACGGGCAAGGCTGTAGCCACGTGAAACTTTTGCAATTAGCTTTTCCCGTCCGTCATTGGTCAGATGATAGAGATATGAACCGAGGAACCATATACCATTGTTGGCAAAAATGATGTCATTGACTGTGAAGTCTTGTTGTTTAGTTAGTTGTAGTGGATTTATGTTAGTTATAATTGATTTGTTAATCTTACACTGAAACAGTTTTTGATTAAATGTCGAGAAATAAAGTGATTTGCCACTACCTGCGATTGAAATGATATTGTACTGTGAAAGTCCGAGATTATCGTAATTGACAAAATTAAAGGAAGGCAGATAGTAAATGCCAGATTCGGTAGTAGGTATCCAGTATGCGTCTTCGTTATCTTGGAGGATGCGGATGGGTGATTTTTTGTCCAGGAGATGAATAATTTCTTTGTTGGAATCTGTATTGTAGATATAGACGCCGTTGTATAAAACGCTCACCCATAGCTTATTAGTTTTGTCAAGGTATAGTCCGCTAATTTCTTCGGGGTAAGTCTTGAAGATAGTAAAGGTGTTTTTGTTGAATTTGTAAAGATTTTTGCCAATGGACATGAAGTAATAATCCTTGCTTTTGATAATATGGCGGCGCAGAGCAGATACATGGATATTTAGCAATATGATGGAATCTTTGACATGAATAGAAAATACTTGTTTGCTAATTACTTTTTTACGTTTAATGAAGAATGGATGTTTGTGTATGAAAATTATAATATAATGATAATCAGCTGGTAAAAGGCTGTCAAGATTATATACATTGCCAGCAGAGTCTATCTTGAAGAATCCGCCAAAGTTGGGTGCAAAGTAAAGGTTAAAATCCTTGTCAACGAACAGATTATTAATGAAATAATTCTGCGAGAGTTTCTTTACTTTACGGAAATATTTATAGGGAATAATTTTTCCGTTGTGGTAATAAGACAGAGAGCCATCATATCCGGCGAACCAGATGTTGCCCTGCTGGTCTGGAAACATTGTAATAATTGAATTGGTCGGAAGGCCGTCTTTAACAGTATAATTTACAAATGTTTGGCCATCGAAGCGTGATACACCGCGACTGGTGGCAAACCACATATATCCAACAGTATCTTGTGCCTGTGCGTAAATTTCGGAGCTGAGAATGCCGTCTTCCACAGAGTAATGCCTGAGGAAATAGCTTTGGGCACTGGCAGCTACCACAGAGAACAAGAATATTAGCCAGGTTAGCTTCTTCATCCGGTTTAGTTTTCTGTCATGTCTGTTATTTCTACGCCTTTGGGAAGTCGTTTTCGGTCAAAGGTGAACATCAGGGCAGGTATCTTGATGTTAGGGGTTTGCTGTAGAATATCTACTACGTAATCGATTCCATTTCTTCCCTGGTATTTGATACTAACTATTTGGTCAGTATTTTTGTCTATCCAGATACGAATTATTGAATACTGAGATTTCCTGGGGTGTTCTGGGTAAAGGTCAACGATATACATTGTTCTTTTTTTAGGAACAACTTTGCCGTTTGCCAAAGATTTTGTATCAAAGGTGGCTTGCCCACGATAAAGATATTTAAAGCCTTTGTTGTAGATAAATAGAAGTTTTTGTGGTGATAAAACAGACTGGGATTCAGGGTCATATAATGTAATAGTTAGTTCTTTATCCTTTTTATTGAAAGTATAAATTTTAACGCCATCTGAAAAAATTTCCAGTTCAGGTACTATGAGTTTATATTTGTTTTGTCCTTTGATATATAGATAACCTTTGTAATGTTCTTTCATCCGGTTTGTTGTATCTTTATTGTCGTACATCTGATATAGGAAGTACAGACGAAGAGTGTTGTAAGCTTTATATTTTTTGCTGACACGGTCGAGAATTTTTTTTGCAGCAGGGTCATGCACAGCCAGAGTATCAGCCTGTTGTGCAAAGATTGAAGAGAATGAGATAATTGTTAAAATAGTGATAATTAGGTTTTTCATAAGAATAAGTTTATATAATTGCGATAAAATAAAAACTTTTTTTCCAATTTTGTATTGTATTTTGTGATTTTGTGTCATATCAATTTAAGCATTGTTAAGATGATTACATTATTAAAGAAAGAGGTGTTAATATTTTTTTCGTCGTTTATGGGGCTGGTATCATCGTTAGTTTTTTTTGTGGTTATGGGGCTTTTTTTGTGGGTTTTTCCGACAGAGTTTAATGTTTTGGATAGTGGCATGGCATCATTGGAGCCCATGTTTTTGCTGGCGCCGTGGATATTTTTGTTTTTTATACCTGCCATTACTATGCGTATGTTCTCTGAGGAGAAGAAAGAAGGAACTCTGGAATTATTGGTAACTAAACCGTTGACAGAGTGGGAGATAATATTAGCTAAGTTTTTTGCAGCGGTTATTATAATTTTCGTAGAGCTATTGGTGGCATTAGTTTATTTTATTGTGGTTCAGTATTTTTTGAGTGCCAGGGTAGTGGACACAGGTGCGTTTTGGGGTTCTTTTATAGGTCTTATTTTTCTGGGTAGTGCATTTGCTTCGATTGGCTTGTTTACTTCGTCATTGACGGATAATCAGATAATTTCTTTTTTGTTGGCCGTAGTTGTGATATTGATTCTTTATATGGGGTTTGACTTGATGAGTCATATAAGTCTATTTCGTAGTATTGATCAGGTACTGTCATACATAGGAATAGAATTTCATTATCAATCGATTAGCAAAGGTGTGCTGGATAGTCGGGATATAATTTATTTTTTGTCAGTTGTATTTATATTTTTGTATCTAACTGTTATTGTAGTAAAAAAGAGAGGATAGATGTCAGAAGCATTGCAGGTTTTTCGCAACAAAAGTTTTTGGGGAAGAGCAAATTTGGTCTTGACCTACATGCTGGTATTTAGTTTTCCATTTCCACTTTATTTTTCTCTGAAAATTTTAGGACTATGGATACTTGTATCGCTGGTAACCTTTGATTGGCAGAAGATTAAGCAGACAGAGCATAAGGCATATTTTGTTATTGTGATTTTGTATTCTCTGCTATTTATAATAGGTATGTTTTATACGCAGGATATAAATGGGGGTTTGCACCAGTTGGGGATCAAGCTATATATTTTGCTATTTCCTTTCCTATTTGTATCCAGCCGTGAGCTTTATAAACCACACGTAGATAAGATTCTCTCGTGGTTTGTTTTCGGGCAGGTTGTAGCTATGATTGTGCTGTACGTCATTGCATTTTATCATTCTACAAGTTTCGTAGGTGGACATCTGGTTTTTGATCCGAGGGTGGACAAGAAGATTACATTATTTAAGTCTTTAACAGGCGATTATAATTATTTTTTTTATACGGCTTTTTCGGTAATGATGCATCCGCTCTATGCTTCTTATGAAGTAGTAGTAGCAATAGCTGTGTTGGTTTTTCTTAAGCGGAATCCATACATGCTGGACTATGGAAAAATTGCTAGAATGCTTCAGAAGAACATACTTTTTTATCCATTACTTATTTTTTTGTCTATTTCTGTTTTTTTGCTTGGCTCTCGGACTAATTTGATTAGTATATCGATACTGTTGTTTTTTGTGGTTTTATCATCTTCGATAAGGCCCAAATCATTGAGGATTACGTTGTCCTTGGTGATTTTGTCGCTCTCGGTAGCAGTTATACTCTATAACCCACGTTCGCAGATATTGGCCAGGTCAGTAGAGAATTATAAGGAGATGACATGGCAGGAAAAGATAAAGCGTTTTAGCCGTGTATATTTCTGGATTTCAGCCTATGAAATAGGGAGTGCACATCCTATTTTTGGTGTGGGTACTGGGGACCTTCAGTGGCATCTCTACCGCAAGTATGCTATGATGAAGATGAGCCGTTATTTGGAGCCATCGTTTAATAGTCATAATGAGTTTTTAGAGCATTTCGGACGTTTGGGGATATTGGGTTTAGGATTGCTGCTGGCGATATTGTTATATGCTTTTTTCTATGGACTCAGGCACAAACGCAAGCTCTTGGTGATGTTTATAGTGATAACAGCTGTTAACTTTACTTTTGAAGTCTTGCTGAACAGGGCTTGGGGTACGACGTTTTTTGCGTTTTTCTTAAATTTCCTTTTATTGATTGATTTTAAAGATAATAGAGAAATCGAGCCCCATACTTGAGACGATAGATTTTTTTTATTTCTTTTTTGTTCTCGAATAGGACTAATGATTTGATGCCAGTAAGAATTGCTTTTATCCAGAATTTGATGTCGCTAAATGAGCGGTCGTGGACGTAAGCTATAGGTCCTACTTTATAGAATAGTCCCAGTTGCGGATTGTTGCGGCGGGCAATTACGTTGGCAGCAAAGCTAAGGAATTTTCGTTTACGTGGTTGTATTTGACCACCTGGTTTTAGTATTTCGACAATGAGGTTGTGGTATGTGGCTTTCAGTACACCTGTGGCTATTGAGTCAGAGCCATTGATTAGAAATTCTGCTTTTTCCAGGTTTCCAGAATTGATTTTTAGGTTGGCTGCATAGACCAAGTATGGGTTGAACGCCGCCAGTTGCATGCTCCCAAGCTGGCCAAAGATGCGGAATTTGTATTTCACAGTATCAGGATCAAAGTATCCGTAAACATTTAGCTTCCCTTTGTTTTGTAGATCCCCTGAGAGATGTAGCCTTATTTGCTTAGACGGGTCTAAATTCGTCTTGATGTTTGATAGTACAATGAATGTGTGATTAACTTCTATATGGCCTGGATGAATGTTATCTGGATTTTTTTCTTCATAGACAATATTGCCATTTTCCATTATAATATCTCTAATGTTAATGGGTATTTTTGACTTTAGTACAAAGTCAACGAAATGTGGTTTGATAACAGAGTAATTATGTTTTATCCCTTTGTCATTATAGGCATATAGATCGAAGTCTTTTATTTTTATGAGTGATGAGCTTATGGACTGCTTTGTTAGCAGGCGTATCCAATCTATATCTTTTATTTCCAGTGTTTTTGTAGCGAAGTCTGTGTAGGTTTGACGCCAGGTGATAAGTTTGGTAAATTCAGGAATGGATACTATTGGCTTGTAATAGAAGTCAGTCAGTAGAATTTGTTTTTTATCAAGGTTGGCTTTGAATGAGCTGAAGCCCAGGGAATAGAGAGATGAGATTTGTCGTTTGTAATCTTTTATTTCTATGACAATGTTCTGGCTGTAGAACAGGTGTGGCGTGTCTATTTTTGTTGTGGAATCAATATTAAGTTTTTTTACCTGTACAGAGATATTGTTTAATGTCAGTGATGGTGTGTTTATTTTTAGATTTTTAATTGATGAAGAGTCTATTTGCACACTCTTTAGTGTTTTCTTTATCATGCTATAGATATCGATCTCTGTTATGGGTTTGGGTTGCTTGCCAGAGTTGGTTTTAGATAATATAAAAGGATTATTTAGGAATAGATAGCTGATATTTAGTTGTTTTTTATTTATAAGTTTGTTGTAATCTAAATGTCTGATGGACAATGAGTCCCAGGCTAATTTTAGAGAATCTGAAATATTGAACTTAATTTTTTTCGACCAGATTGTACCTTTTGTGTCAATATAAAATTTTTGCCCTTTGACAGTCTTGTTCTGGTTCAATTTCAATTTTGTAGATGAGAAGATAGCTCTTGCAAAAGTTTGAGATAGTGCCTGTGTCAGTGTTGTTAGGGTATCGATGGCTATTTTTTTTGTCAGGATATCTGCTATTGTATATATGTTTAGCTTGCTGGAGCTAATGCGAACTATGTTTTTAGGAGCTATGAAGTTGTGTATAATTATCTGTTTGATAGGGTATTGTCGTATTTTATGTTGTTTTGTTATTTTTTGTTTAGAGGGTAGTCTTAGTTTGACATGGAAGAATGCTTTTGTAATAAGGATATTATTTATTTCCAGTGTATTAGAGTCCAGTAGCTTGTGGATGCTTATTTGGTTCAGTATAATATTTGGGATATATGATGTGACAAAGGCTTGAGCAGTTTTAGCTTGTGGACGTGTTGTATCTGCGCTGATATACACATCGGATACAGTAATATTCGAGTCCCTTGAGTTGACATCCAGATGGTTGAATTCGATAGAATGTACGCTATCGGGAAGGTTGAGTCTATATTTGTTTACATCTATTTGAATGTTGTCTGAGCATAGAAGTCGTTTGTGGCAAGACTGGGGGAATAGACTGTCCAGATGGAAGTTTAGTAAATTAATGGTAATCAGATTTTTGAATACAATTATTTGTTTGTCTGTATATTTTTGAATCATTGTAAGTGTTGCATTCTTGAGTGTGATATTCTTGGCATTGATAAGAGATACCTTTTTTACTAGATTCCTGGCCAATTCGTTGAAGTTAAAGAATTTTTTCTCAGATTTTTTTCTAATATTCACTAATTTCTGTATGGTCATATCAAAGGTTGAGTCAGCAGCAGAATCGACGGCTATTTTATTTATGGCGTCTTGTGCTAAATCAAATATTTGAGATATGTTTTTTGCAGTAGTGTCTTGGATGTTTATTTGAGAATTGGGGATGTGTATATCAAATATCAAGTTCATTGCAAAGCTCTGTATAGAGTCTATAAGGTCTGAACGATGCTTAAAATTTTGATAGATCGTATCATTGAATGTTCTAATTTTTTGGTATAGATTGAAGATTACTTGCGATGATAATTCTACTAAATTTTTAACTGCCTTTTTTCTTATAGCTTTGCGTATTAAGATATTGAAGGTGTCGGAGGCTATATCTGGATATGAGTAAAGTTCTATTCTGGGATTGTCAAGCACCAGGCTGTCTAAGGATATTTTTTTGTGGAAAATGGCCTGGTAGAGATTAATTTTTGTCAGTTCTAATAATGGTGTGAATATTCTGTAAGTGAGGGATTTATGCTGAGCATGAAGCAAGGAATCTGCCTGTGGATTGAGATCAATGGCTAGGGATTTTATCTTGATTTTTTGCTTTGAGGTGGATATTGACAAGGTATCAAATTTCATGTTTTGGATAGCCTGTGGATTTTGTTGTGAGAAATTGGTTAGCAACAGATTCAGATTCTTAAATTTTGAATGTCGTATAGAGCTAACAGCCAGGTTAATATCATTACCAGTGATGTTTATTTTGCCAGAAACTGATTGCTCCTTGTCGGCAAAGTCATTGTATTTGAAGTTTATATTACTGATTTTAAGGTTATTAAGTAATAATGACAGACCAGAATTTTTTTTCTTTTTCTGTTTTTTGTCCAGTACTGTAATTTTAACGTCTCCATCAGTTAGCCGGACATCCCCAAGGCTCAGGTGATTGTTCTGTAAAGAGTCTAAAGCAAATTTGTCTAGTCGGATATTGCTAAGAGATAGTGTAATAAGTGTTGGCTCTTGTATTCCAGGTATTGGAATCAGCCTAAGGGAAGCGATAGAAACATATCTTCGTCCATAATCAAGATTCAGCCCCTGCATAGAGAGCAGATGTGATTTGTTGATAATTTTTGTGCTTAAGGATGGGATATGCGCATTAAGGATTTTTATTGAGTTTTTTAGTTCCCTTGTTGATTGGTCTATATGAAAACTGCGTCCACTGACAGAAGCGTCCCTGATTTCCAGTAGTGGCAACGCTGAGCGTATGGTAGAATATAACTTTAGCCGTGAGCCATATATATCAAGAGAGTCAATGCTAATGATGTGGAACAGCTTTTTTAATAGGCTCAGGACATTTATTTTTTTCTGGTTGGTCCTGTTCGTGGGTAGGTTGTAGAGAGTAATTGAAGGATTAGAAATTGATATATTGTTGACTATTAGATTGTTATTGAGATATATGTCTTTGAAGTTAATTCCTCTCAGATTTATCAACTTTATATGTGCAAAAATGTTCAGACTCGTATCGTTCAGCTTTGTGGGATGTAATAATGAGTTTATGAGTTTAATGTTTTTTTTCTTTGAAGAGATTATAAGTTTGTCTGACTCAAACTCTTGCCATGAATTAAGTTGAATTTTGTATTTATCCATTATTATTTCAAAATCACTGGCAAAAAGACTTTTTTCCCGTAGACTTTGTTTGTTTACGCGGAAGTTGTTGAGTATTAGGGTGATGTTATTAGCTCTGAAACTCTGTCCCTTGAGCTTTTTCAGAAAGTCCAGTCTGCCAGCCTCTATTACTATTTTTTTGATTTTTATGCCATTAACTACATTTAGTATTTGCCCTATGATTTGTTGTTTTATCAGTTGATATGTGACAGGCGTTGCGCTGTGTTTTGGCTTCCGCTCCTTGTAATTAATGAATTTTATTTGCGGCTTTATGAAATCAATGCTTCTGATGTTAATAGATTTTTTGAATATAAGCTCAATGAGACTTACGTTCTTAATGTCAAATTTGTGCAAAGAAACAAAGAGCAGGTTTTTTTTTTGCTTGTCCACTGCGTTGGGTATCAGAGCAAAGTCGTTTAAATAAAAACTGTGTGTAACGAAATTGACTCTTAGACTGGAAAACTCGATTCTGTAGAGGCTATCTGTCTGTCTTGCTATGAATTTGTTTATTGGCTTTTTCAGAAGAGGCTCTGCATAGTACCAAAAAACAATCTGTAAAATGACACCAAAGACCACAAGGAACAGCAGGGAGTATAAAATTATTTTTTTAGTCTTGTGAATCTTCATCTTCATCTTTTTCTTTTATCCTGGCAAAAATATCTTTGAGCTTGGCGAAAGCTTTGGGGTGTGTATTAACGCCCAGTAAGTAGCCATAAGGCTCTAATCCTGGTACATTTTCGCATACAATTTTGACAACGCCGATGGTCGGGATAATTATAATCATGCCTGCAATACCCCATATTATAGCAGCTGCTATGACTCCGAGTATTGTGATAAGTGGGTTGAGATGTACATTACCTCCGACTATTGTTGGCAAAAGGATATTATGATCAATCATTGTTATTAACCAGAAATACAACAAAATGAACAAGGGTACGTATGGATTGGATGAGAGAATAAGCGAAAAGGTCAAAGGTATTAAGCCACTGACAAGGGTTCCGAAATATGGTATGAACGACCATATAGCAGTCATTATAGCTATGGCTAAAGAATATTTCAACCCAATGACTGTCAGGAAAATAGAATGTGATATTGCTAGAATTGTAACATCAATGATAATACCTACAATATAGCGTGTAGTAACAGTTGATATTTGATTCATCAGGTCGTCAGTGAGCTTACTATTGGATTTGTCAGCCAGCATTAGTATAAAGTTGCGCCAGCGCTCACGGTAAAACAGCATAAAGAACATGAAAATCGGTATAAGCAAGATTGCTTCTATTGTTCCCAGGGCTTTTACTGAGACAACTTTGAGTACTGCACCCGCGCTCTCGAGAGCCTTTGTAATCTGTTGCTGGGCATATCTTTCTTGCTCTTCCACTGAGATATGAATCTTGTTTTCTATTAAGTACTGAAAGGATTTTAGATTAGCCACTGCCTGCTTTTTTATTGTAGGAAAGTCGGATATCATGTTGCTAATCTGAGTGCTAAAAAATGAAGCAACAAAATAGAGTACGACAAAGCTTAGAAAAATAGAGACAAGGATAGCCAACGTGCGCGGCATTTTTAACTTCACTTCCAGTGCATATACCAGCGGAAAAAGGAGATATGAAAACAAAGCCGCCAGTGCTATTGGGTAGAGAAAATGTTTTGCTTGGATAAGTGCGTAGATGAATAATATAGTAAAGAGCAAGATGTACGTAATCCTTTCCAAACCAGTTAATTTGCGCATTTTTTAGACGTTTTATTTTTTTATAATTATACGAAAATTAAAAGTTTTCCTTTTCTTTACTTTGTAAATAAAGAATAAATTTCACTAATATGAAAGTAATAATTGACAGCCAATCGGGTTTTTGCTTTGGTGTAGTATATGCAATTAGTAAAGCCGAATCAATACTTAGAGAACGCGGGCATTTATACGTCCTGGGAGATATAGTCCACAATGAGGAAGAAGTCCAGCGTCTGAAGGATTTGGGTATGGAAGTAATTGACCAGGAAAAATTAAAACAACTCAAAGATACTCAGGTGC
>JALWCU010000050.1 GCA_027015275.1 Bacteroidales bacterium
AGGAAAAGCCTCTTGAAGGATCTGCCTATGAAACTTATCATTGTATATCCAGATGAATTTCTCACTGGTGCTTTGCTTGAGTATAAACAGTGGAAAGAAAGGCAGGGATTCGACGTGGTAATGGCGCCTTTGTCACAGACGGGCAAAGACACGACAAGCATACGCGCATGGCTGAAGAATTATTATGAAACTTCCAGTCATCCACAGGATTTTGTGCTCTTCATAGGTGATGTGGACAAGGTCCCATCCTGGCCGCAAAGGACACAAGACCAGCATGTTACTGACCTATATTACTGCGAATATACTGGCGACTTTTTACCAGAAGTTTACTGGGGTAGAATATCGGCCGATGATACAACAGAGCTATGGAATGCTATACAGAAAATTCTTTCTTACGAGCAGCTCAGCTTGCCAAATACAAGTTATCTCACTCATACTTTGTTGGTAGCTGGCAACGACGAAAATAATGAAGATACTTATGCCAATGGACAAGTGAGATATATAAATACTTATTACCTTAATGCCAATAATGGCTATGATGTTCATGCTCTTTATCAGGACCCACCGGCTGGGGCAGATTATTCAGATACAATTATTGACGTGATAAACAATGGCTGTGCTCTGGCCAATTATAGCGCTCACTGTAGCCCCCAGGGATGGGCAGACCCGTCTTTTACTCAAGCTGATATTGATAATAATTTGATAAAGAATAAGTTATATGGTGTTTGGATAGCTAATTGTTGCCAGTCAAATAAGTTTGATGAGGAAGATGCTTTCTCAGAAGTGGCATTATACACTCCTGGGAAGGGTGTGGCTGCATATATCGGCGCTTCAGATTACTCTTACTGGGACGAAGATTATTGGTGGGCCATTGGATATACCGATGACATTGTATCAAATCCTGCATACAATAACACACTCGAAGGTGCATTCGATGGCTATTTCCACACTATGCCAAACCAAAAAGACCCAAGTACTTGGGCAATAACCACGGCACAGATGGTCTATGCTGGTAATATGTCTGTCATGCAGTCCAGTAGCGATCTTAAACAATATTATTGGGAAATTTATCAGGTAATGGGCGACCCTACACTTGTGCCTTTTGTAGGTACACCACAGAAATTAGTTATCACAGCCCAAAAACCAATTGAAAAAGGTTCGAGCCAGGTAGATCTTCAAACAGCCCCCTATACATATCTTACTGTTTACCAGGGTGATATAAGAATAGGCACAGGGCTTACTGATTCCACTGGCTATGTCCAAATCATAACCTTATCGCCTATCAGTGAGGACAGTATTACGATTTATGCCTGGGGACAAAACAAAATACCTACTAAAACATTTATTCAGACTGTAAGCAATATTCCTATAGTGGATGTTAGTTTGGCGGATAAAATACTCAATAGTGGCACAAACGACACTCTTTCGCTTATTTTTGAGAACACAAATGACAGCGCTACGCTCCAAAACGTTTATGCTGGACTGGAAGTTGTTGATCAAGGGCTGCTCCTGGGTACTGACTCGGTTTATATCGGCACACTCGGACCTAATTCTAGAAAGATTGCTACAGTTCCTTGCTCAGTAGCAGAACTAAAAGACTTATCAAATATTCGTCTGCTCTTGCACATACACCAAACTTGTGATACTTCAGATTTGACTTTTTACAATCAGCAAGAAATAACAGTATATAGTCCACAGCTCCAGATTATTTCTTTCACTCTACATGATCAGAATAATAATTTTGTACTTGATCCCAGTGAAGGTGGTTATCTAACACTCACTCTGTACAATAAGGGACATGCTAATTTTGATAGTCTCGATGTCAGCATTAGTTCAACGCCCGGGCTGGCTAGCTTCTCACCTGAGGAAATAAAAGGGCTCGAGCTCGATGCACAAGATACCATTAGCTTGAATTTTAACTTTCAGTGCCAGGACTTCTCAGATTTTACTCCTGCTAAGATAACTGCTTTTGTTACAGCAGAAAATGTCCAGGATTCTACCACCTTAAATACTTATTTTGGGCAGCCGCAATACCTGATACTTAGCATGGGTGAGCAGACTACATCTAATTATCCTTTTAATAATTATTGGAAAAACGGTGAAACACAAATATTCATCCCTCAGGACGAGGCAAAACTGCTGGATACTATAAATGAACTTGCTTTCAGGATAGCTAGCCCTACGCCCAATGGATACACATTAAAGAATTTGACAATAGGTTTTTATCAAACAGATTCCTCTCAGCTCACAGATTTCATTGATCCCAGTAATTTTACAACTGTTTATAGTCATACTATTACGTTGCCCGACCAGCAGGGCTGGTTCTATTTTCACACAGATAGCCAGTGGCATATAGACCCTACCAAGGCCCTTGTTGTTTACATCAAATGGGGAACCAATGATGACTATGTCTCAGAAGATCAGGCTTTTTCGGTTTATGGGCAGAAAACTGACTATATATCAGTTCTTTACAAAAATTATGATGTCCCGGGCGTTGGGGATGACAATGTTTATTCATCATATATCCGTCCTGCAATGAAGATAGGCAAAGGTGAAATTTCGGCTGTCAATAATGTGGAAAATTTTCAGCAGGTGAAAATTTATCCTACTCCAACACAGGGCATTATAAACATCTCTGTGCCTGATGAGCGGCAAGTCAGACAAATACAAATATTTTCTCTCAGTGGTAGATTAATAAATTCATGGCCTCACTATCAAAGAGTCGTAGATGTAAGTGACTTACAGCCAGGGGTGTACATTTTACAAATAACAGAGCAACAGCACACTTTTACAACAAAAATAATTAGACAGTAAGAGAAAGGAAGTATAAAAGTTTTCTGGATAAAAGTTATATATTGACTATCGATAAATTTATTTGATCTTTCCAGACAAGGTATAGAGCTTGCTGTAATAGCTAAAACACTAAATCTTAATATTTCTAAAAACTGTCTTTTGGATAATAAAGCGTTTTGTGTTGTGTACCAGATGAGTACATTAGAAATGCCAACCAAGGAATGCAGCAAGCTCTAAAATTACTTGTAAAAAAGTAAACAAATTTTTACCTTTTATCGTAGAGTTTTAGTAAAGAAGTTTGGACTTATGAGGAAAATTTACTATTTAATTATTTTCACAATATTTTTTCTCTCGGTCGGTTGTTCATCGACAACAGAGTCAGACAAAAATTATTGGAAACAAATACAGGATAATTATCATGTGTATGCCCCGCCATTGCCAGAGTCTCTGGATTTTGCTGGCGAACAAGTGCCTTTGAAGTATTTTGATGTGCGTGAATCATTAGACCGTGAAATACTCAAGTTAATGTACTGGCATTCAGAGATATTTCTCTATCTCAAACGTGCACGTCGTTATTTCCCAATTGTTGAGCCAATACTTAGAAAAAATGGTATCCCTGATGATTTTAAATATATGATGGTAGCAGAGAGCGGAATGGCGCCAGTCTCATCACCGGCTGGAGCCAGTGGCTATTGGCAATTCATGGAAAAAATTGGTAAAAAATATGGACTTGAGATAAATGACCAAGTTGATGAGCGTTATAATATCTACAAATCTACTGTTGCAGCTTGTAATTATCTCAAAGATGCCTATAATCATTATGGCAACTGGACTTTAGCTGCCGCTTCGTTCAATGTTGGCCAGACAAGCCTCGACAGGGCAATAAAAAAGCAAAAACAAAATAGTTTCTATGATCTGGCACTGAATGTACAGACTGCCCGCTACATTTACCGTATTTTAGCTTTAAAATTAATCATGGGAAATCCACAAAAATATGGTTTTATTATACGTGGCAAAGAACTTTACAAACCGCTGAGAATAAATTTTATAGAAGTGAAAACATCTATTCCAAGTTGGCCAGATTTTGCAATTGCCAATGGAACGAATTACAAGGTATTGCTATTGCTTAATCCGTGGATACGCTCTTCAAAGCTGGATAACCCTGAGGCAAAAACATATTATGTTGCTGTGCCAAAGAAACATGCCCGTATTGTCAAAGACTGAAAATCCCTTTCATAGCTTCCCTCTATCAAGCCCCAGTCATTAGCTTCGTTGCAATGGCTGGGCTTTTTTTGTTGTGATAGCACAAGAATTTTTCGTTTAAAACAAGGAAATTATTTGCTCTTATATACTTGATTATTATTTTTAGAAAAATTTTTCAAAACATTGAGCTTATGGCAAGAAAATTAATTGAATGCGTCCCAAATTTCAGCGAAGGCCGTGATATGGGCGTAATTAAACAAATAACAGATCAGATAGAAACTGTCGAAGGTGTTAAGCTGCTAAACGTTGATCCTGGCAAGGCTACGAACCGTACAGTGGTAACTTTTGTAGGCGAGCCCGAGGCAGTGGTAGAAGCAGCTTTTCGTGCTATTAAGAAAGCCGCCGAAGTAATAGACATGAGCAAACACAAAGGCGAGCATCCCCGCATGGGCGCTACAGACGTTTGTCCCTTTGTCCCTATCTCTGGCGTTACAATGGATGAAACTGTGGAATATGCACGGCAGTTGGCAAAACGTGTAGGCGAAGAACTTGAGATACCTACTTATTTATATGAATTTGCAGCAGCCAGTCCAGAACGCAAGAACCTGGCAAATATTCGTGCAGGTGAATATGAAGCACTTCCAGAAAAATTAACAGACCCCAAATGGAAGCCAGACTTTGGTCCTGCTGAGTGGAATGAGCACATTGCCCGTACAGGCGCTACCGTTATTGGTGCTCGTAATTTCCTGATTGCTTATAATGTTAACCTCAATACAACATCTACCCGTCGTGCGAATGCTATTGCCTTTGATGTGCGCCAGATGGGGAGAATTAAGCGAATTGGCGATCCAGTCGTGGGCAAAAAAGTACTTGACGAAAACGGCAATCCTGTTCGTCGCCCAGGTAGTCTGCGCAAAGTCAAAGCAATTGGCTGGTACATAGAAGAATTTGGAATCTGCCAGATTTCTATAAACCTGACAGATATTAATGTAACACCGATGCACATTGCTTTTGACGAAGTGGTCGAAAAAGCCCGCCAGCGCGGTGTGCGCGTTACTGGTTCGGAGATTGTAGGCCTTGTGCCTTTGCAAGCAATGCTCGAAGCTGGCCGTTATTTCCTTCGTAAGCAACGTCGTTCTGTGGGCGTGTCAGAAGAAGAGCTTATTAAAATAGCTATTAAATCGCTGGGACTTAATGATTTGTATCCATTTAATCCCAAAGAAAAGATCATAGAATACATGATAGAAGACGAGTCACAGAGCAAGCTTGTAAAAATGAATCTTCGTGAATTTGCCAATGAAACAGCCAGTGAATCACCGGCTCCTGGTGGCGGTTCAATCTCTGCTTATATTGGTGCGCTGGGCGTTTCTCTTGGTACAATGGTAGCTAATCTATCATCACACAAACGGGGATGGGACGAGCGTTGGGAATTTTTCTCTGACTGGGCCGACAAAGGTCAGCAGATTAAAGACGAACTATTAAGGCTCGTTGATGAGGACACAGCGGCTTTTAACAAAATAATGGAAGCATGGGGTCTGCCCAAAGGCACAGAAGAAGAGAAAAACAAACGCAGCCAGGCTATTGAAGAAGCTACAAAATATGCCATATCTATTCCTTTGCGTGTCATGGAGAAAAGCCTTGAAGCAATGGAAATACTCCGTACTATGGCCGAGCAAGGCATGAAAGCTTCGATTAGCGATGTAGGAGTGGGCACTATGGCTGCACTGACAGCTGTGCGTGGCGCACACCTGAACGTCAGAATAAATGCTTCTTCTCTCAAGGATGAGCAGTACAAAAAACAAGTGCTTGAACAGGCAAATCAAATAGAACAGAAAGCACGCCAGGCAGAACAAGAAATTTTGAAAATTGTTGACCAAAAGCTGTGATTTTGGCAGGTCAAGATTTTAGTGCATAGAATCGTTGTTAGATTTTTTAGCTAAGGAGGCTGTCTAAAGTAGGATAGCCTCTTTTTTCGTTTATAGTTTTTAGTCACCCAATAGCTACTACTGATAATACTGACTTTCTCGGTTTATATCTATTTTGTACACAATATATTCTATTTTAATTTGTTTTACTTCGTAATACAAAAAAGCTTATCGGCATATCTGTTAGATTATAATGAAATGGTATTTTTTTAACAGCAAAGTCCTAATATGTAGAGTGTATAGAATTAGTACATATCAATATAGCTGTACGGTAAATTGTTTAATTTTTTCGAGTCTTGACTAAGATTTAGAAATTAGATTTCCTATATAATAGGGATATAATTTATCTCTTCGGGTTTGAAGCCTATTCGGACTTTAGTCGAAAATTTTACTTTTTTATATTTTGAAATATTTAAAATATTTGATAAACAAAAAAAAATTGTAATATTATATTATAAAAATTTTATCTTTTATGAAACCTACAAGATTAAAAACCATTTTCTTTTTAATAATAATTTTAGCTAGCAAATTAATTCTAGCTCAGAATTTAAGATTTTACGGTACTAAATTTTTCAAATTTTATCAGGATGAAAAACTCCGGTATGTCTCTCAAGTTTGGCATATCATCCAGGACTCAAGAGGAGTAATGTATTTTGGCTCTAACGGAGACCTTGTTATCAATTTAGGGAATGATTGGACTGATATATCTTTCCAGTCCACAGTGAGATCTTTTGACTTAGATAAAAATGGGCGACTTTATATTGGGCTAGCAGGTGACTTTGGGTATTTAGAACCTGACAGCTTGGGTAAATTTGTTTACATTTCTTTAAAGAAATTGCTCCCAGATACTATAAAATTCCATGATATTTGGAAAACTTTTGTTGACGACCGGGACAAAGCTGTTTACTTTATTACAGGACGAAGAATTTTCTACTATAAAAACAGCAAAATAAAAGTTATAAATGAAGGCCTGGTCGCCATGTTTGCCTTTAAATTGTTTGGGAGAATCTATATCATTTCGAAGACTAAAGGAATTTGTACTTTGAAAAATGGTTTTATTAGACCTGTAAAAGGGGGAGAAAAAATTCCACAATTGACCAGTTATGTTAATTGTCTGGAATACTCTATAGATACGGTATTAGTAGTTTCATCGCAGCAGGGGCTATTTCTACTAAATTTAAAAACCGGTGATGTCAAGAATTTTGATATAGATAAAAGTATACTATCATTTGCTAAAGAAAAACAAGTTCTTGCAGCTTGTAGATTGAATAGTAAAGAATTTGCTCTCGGTTCTTTTTACGGTGGAATAGTTATTTTTAATAAAGATGGTGAGCTCGTTAATTTTTATAATTCAGCCAAAGGCCTGCCTACAGATTGTATATATTATCTTTATAGTGATAAAAACCATAATTTGTGGGCTGGCACACAAATGGGGATAGTTAAGATAGAAACTAGTTTGCCAATACAATACTTTGATAAAAATCAAAACATTAATAGCTTCAATACAAAAGTAGCTATTTTTAATCACAGATTTTATTTAGGTACTCTGGATTCTCTTTTTTATTTGGAAAAGTTTGAATTTGCACAAAAAAATAACATTCAGAAGTTTAAAAGCATTCCGGGGCCGGAATCTGTGTGGAATATTTTGGCTTTTAAAAACAAACTTTTTGTGTCTGGAAGAGCAGGTGTGCATCTAATTAAGGATACGATATCCACCCTGGTTTATACATATCCCAACACTATTTTAGGTTTGGGAAAATCACCTAAATTCGACAATATCATGTTTCTGGGGCACAAAGCTGGTCTAATAGCTGTAAGCTTCGACTCTTTGCATAATAAATTAGTTACTATTAAAAATTTTAAAAATATTAATTATGAAATAAGGGATATAACTAGTGATTTACAGGGAAATCTATGGCTTGCAACTTTTAAGGATGGTCTGATATACATTAAATTCGGCAAAAGTCTTGATGAATACAAAGTCAGAATATATGGAAACAAATATTTTAAGGATGTTACATACATAAAAGCTGTAATTATAGATGGCAAAGTGAATATTTTATCCGAGAGCGGTATTTATAAGCCAGTTTATGACGCAGAAACAGATACAATCATAACTTTTGTTAAGGACTCAAGTTGGAGTAAATATTTCTTGGATTCCACACAACTAACTAACTTAATAAAAGTAAATGATACACTGTTTTTTTATAATGGCTCATCTGTAGGATTATATGTAAAAAAGGCGACAAAGGATATAGAATAACTAATATTTTTAATCGTATAAAGGATGTGTTTCATATTGGTACTTATAAAAATTATTTGTTTTTGTTGACATCTTCCAATTTTTATATTTATGACTTAAATATTCACAAAAATTACGATATACCATTTAATACGATTATAACGAAAGTAATTGTAAATGATGATTCAACAATTTTCTATGGTAACTTTTATAGAATTGTTAATGATTCAATAAGAGTTTTATGTACTAATCAGCCTGATAATTTTTATCCAATATTTAAATACAGTGAAAATTCTATTTCCTTTAAATTCTCTGCAACAGATTTTCAAGATGAAGAAAATACAGAATACAAATATATCTTAGAAGGTTTTGAGAAAAATTGGCATAAATATTCAAAAGAAAGCAAAGCTATATATACAAATTTGAGGGAGGGGAAATATACATTCAAAGTCGTTGCCAGAAATATATATGGAACTATAGGAACCCCAGCAACTTATTCTTTCGAAATCTTGCCACCCTGGTATAGAACCTGGTGGGCTTACATACTCTATACTATTTCAGGTATATTAATTATCTTCCTGATAGTTAGACTTTATACTCTTAGATTGAAACAACAGAATATAAAACTTGAGCAAATAGTTCGAGAAAGGACAAGAGAAATTCTAGAAAAGAATGAAGAGTTGATGCAACAGAAAAAGGAAATTTTAGCTCAATCCAAAGAATTAGCAAAGTTGACATTAGTAGCAGAAAAAACCGACAATGCTGTTATAATATTTGACCAAAATATGAATATAGAATGGGTTAATGAAGCATTTCGTAGAATTTACAGAGAAAACTATATTGGTAAAAACTTACTGGATGTCAGTAATATAGAAAATATTGCAGATATTGTACAAGAGATAAAGACTAAAAAGACTTCCGTAGAGGTTACACACAAATTTAATGATAAATGGCTAAAAACTACATTTAGCCCAGTATTAAATAATTTAAACGAAATAGAAAAAATAGTTGCAATAGAGACAGATATAACAGAAATAAAACAAGCACAAGAATTAATCGAAGCTAAAAATAACTTAATTAATTCAAGTCTTAATTATGCCGTAAGTATCCAAAAGAGCATCTTGCCGAATATAGAAACAGTGCGGAATTTTTTCGATATAGAGATATTGTTCAGGCCCAGAGATATTGTTTCTGGTGATTTTTACTGGTTTGCAGAAAAATATTCAAACAAAGACAGGTCAGACTACCAGATATTCTTTGCTGTTGCAGACTGTACTGGACATGGTGTGCCTGGAGCTTTTATGTCTTTAATTACCAGTAGATTACTAGATGAAACAATAAACATGAAAAATATTTTAGACCCTGCCCTTGCATTAAAAGAGCTTGCACATAAAATAGAAACTGTCTTACGACAACACGAAAGCCTTAACAGTGACGGGGTTGACATTGCTTTATGCCGTTTTACAAAAAATAGAAATGATGACAAGATTGAACTAGTTTTTGCCGGCGCCAAGCTGCCGATATTTTATTATGATAAAAAGGAATTTAAACGCATTAAGGGGGATAATATTAGTATTGGTGGCAATATTGGAAACAAAAGCAGGACTTTTACAAATAAGATTTTATACATTTCAGAAGGGGACGTGCTTTACCTAATAACAGATGGCTATATAGATCAAAATAACAAGGAAAGAAGAAAAATTGGCACCCCAAGATTTATGGAAATAGTTGTAGCAAACATTAACAAAACAATTGCAGAGCAAATAAAAATACTTGAGGATTTTCTGGATCAGTGGCAGGAAGGTGTTATACAGAGAGATGATATCACAGTTGCAGGAATAAGAATTATTTAAACTTTGTCCAATTTTTAACAATAGGAAGATTCCTACTTGAGCATTGGCGTCTATAACCTTTACAACCGACTAAACCCTGTCTACTTGGAGCCCACAAATGATGGCCGTCTGCGCGGCATAGCTCTATTCCCTATCATGCCATTTATTAGCTACAGGCTGGAGCTGGGAACAAGGTAATAGGAACCTATAATAACATCGTTTGCAATGACATGTTTCATTATTTTAATTTTTTTATTTTTTTAGAAAATTTAAGTTAAAATTTTTCTTTCTTTCTTTCTTTCTTTCTTTCTTTCTTTCTTGGCGCTGTACAAATCCTAAATTAATGTACTATGGTACAGCGTATTTTATTTGTTTTATTGTTCGTTTTGGTTGTGTTATCTGGCTGTAAAAAAGAAATTATTGAGCCAGAGCCTGCACAAGCTCCTAATCAGTTACCTCAGGTAACTTCAGATTTTCTTTTTGATAATACCATGGTAACTAAATCACTGGATGAACTGGCAAAGATAGTTGCATTTAGTCTGGAAGATAAAGAATTTAGAAGGTTTGTAAAAAATGAAGCTATGAAACAAGTGGATGGAGATTTTGATGTAATTTACGAATTAACCAAGAACAATGCTGTAAAAGGAAAAATTAGTCTGAAAGATTTTCTAAGTCAAAAAGCAGCTATATTAACAGGTAAAAAGATAGACATAGATAAGCTTATTGAAAAAATCCCTGCTTTTCAGATTTCTGTCCCGGTCAATTGTGAAAAGTGGGACGAAGAAAATTATACGCCACTGGTAACTTATGTACCCGAAAGCTTTGATGAAAGAACATTTACCTTCGTTAAAGCTTATGATAGTAAAGGTAATGTTTACACATTGCCGCTTGACAAAGAGCCTGATGTTCCTGTAGTTGTACTAGGTAGTTGTGAACGATTAGATTATCTTAATAGGAAAAATAGAATACCTCCTGGAGGTGGAGGAGGAACAGGTGGAGGTAATGGCAACAATATACATTATGAGTATCTCCATCAACTACAAATAACTAATTTATGGCGTATAGAAACATGGATACAAGGAAAGCCAGAATTAAGGTATGTTGTTATTGCAGAAAAGATGCAAAATACTATTGTAGTAGATAATACTATAGATAAAAACAAATTGCCTGGACGTAAAGAATTACAAAAAAAATTAAATATTATAGATTACCCTCTATTTCATTGGTATTCAAACCTTGGAAGTTTTTATGTTATCGGTTGGACAGAATTAGATGGAGGAGACAAGGTATGGACTATACCGATAGATGCTGATATACCTCTTGATCATGGCACTTTACATATTCATGCTGTCTTTAACATATACAATAAAGATGATTATATTGGACGTCAAGTGATTTTTATTTCAAATCCTGTTAGTACAATTTATGAGCTAACTTATAAAGCAACTAATACAAAATTTAGATGGACAAGAAAGCAAGCCTTATAAACTAATCCTCCCCAGATGCTATAGAGCATCTGGGGAGGTAAATTCTTTATACCATGAAACGGCTAAAAACAATACTTGTAATTTTTATTATCCTGCTCACATCATGCACACGGGAGTTTGAAAAAGAGTTACACTTCGGAAAACAGGTCGTTGTCAACTCTGTTCTGATGGCAGGCAGCCCGGTGATTGTGGGATTGCATTTTTCGGTCCCTGTTAATGAAATGACGACTTTATTTGATCCCCAATTTGTAGAAAATGCCTATGTTGAAATTAGTGATTCCCATGGTAATAGTTTTATTCTGGATACAACGTCTGATTATAAAATCCTCCCGCCACTGAATGGGATTATAGAAACTGTTTATTACCAGAGGGTTTATTATACTGCCCAGCTTATCCCACAAGAAGGGGAAGAATACTTCTTGAGGGTCTATGTCCCTGGCTTTGATACTATCTATGCCCAGACAACGATCCCATTATCCCCGGATACAGGTAAATTTTGGTATAAAATCACATTTGGTCCTCCAATATCAGAAGCTGAAATCGGGCTGGAAATAAAAAACACTGGAGGTTACAATTATTATTGGCTGGAAACAGCTGAATATTTTAACCATTTATCTTGTAATGATCCTGCTGCAATAACCACAAATAGTACATCTTTGATTAATGGTGAATTTTTCCCTGACCACAGTTATACCTTATACTTCAAGGCATCTATTGACACAATGCTTCAGGATACTGCTGTTTTTTACCTTTTCAGGGTAAGCAGGGAGTTTTATTATTACTTTAAATCATACGAAGAACAAACTCCCCCTGAGATACCAAATCCCTATCAAGAACCTGTTGTAGTATATTCCAATATCAGGAATGGGCTGGGAATCTTTACTTCCTTTAGCAAGCCTGTTTTTCTTAAAATTCCTCTGAAAAACACAAAAAAATGAAGCGAATATTAGTTCTAATATTTCTACTCACTTTTTTCTCATTCACCTACGCACAGATCCATATAACTGGTAGGGTATTTGACCAGAAAGGTGAAGCTGTCATAGGAGCATTTATCACAGTGGACTCAACAAAGCTCTATACGCTGACAGACAACTTCGGATATTTTTTTATGACAGCTCCTGGGAAAAATTATTTGACTTTAATCATATCACATGTTTCATACAAAACAAGAAAGTTAAAAATCTCTGGTCTGAAAGACACCAACCTTATCATAGTCTTAGCGTCAAGACAGTATGACATTTCACCAGTAGAAATCCAGGCTACCAGGAAAATAGTAAACACGCAGAACCTGTCGGTATTCAATGTGCCTCTAACCCGCCTCTCTCAGAGTCCAACAATACTTGGGGTTAAAGATATTTTCAAATCTGTCCAGATTCTACCTGGTATCCAGCCAGGTCCTGAGGCAACAAGCCAGCTTAATATCAGGGGTGGAAATCCTGACCAAAATCTTATCCTCATTGATGACATGCCGATTTTTTACTCATCACATATTTATGGCTTTCTGTCCACTTTCAACAGCGAGGCAATAAAAGATATGAAAATCTATAGAGGTGCAATACCTGCCCAGTACAATGATTTCGGGTCTGCAGTCATTGATCTGACAATGAAAGACGGTAGCTTGAACAGCCGAAAGATAACCCTTTCTATAGACCCTCTCTCAGCATCAACTTCATACGACGGTTATCTTCTCAAAAATAAAATTTCCAGCACATTCTTCCTTCGCCGCTCATTGTGGGACCTCTTTCTATTATTAGGAGGGAAAACGCAGGGGGCTTTTTTAAACTATAATTTCTATGACTTTAACTCAAAATTCAGGTTAAAAATTAATCCTAATAACTCGCTGTATATAAGCCTATTCTCTGGCCGTGATGGCTTGACATATAAAAGTGATAATAAATCTGATGAAATCCCTGACTCAAATTCCCTCTTTTACATGCATAACCAGACTAAACGGTTCGGCAATAAGGCTGTCTCTATAAGATGGTTTTCACGTATTTCAAAAAAGCTTATTTCAATCTCTAATCTTATTTACAGTCATTACCACTCTTCTGACCTGGATTTATATAGAGAATACAATATTTATAACAAGAAAAATGAATTTGCTAATAATCAAGATATTAACCTGAACTACCTGAAATTAAAAAACAAAACTACCTGGTTTTTAGGTAATTCACTCAACATTAATTTTGGTTTTAACCTTTACAAAACCTATTACAACTTCGACAAACAAAGCACCTTCTTCTCCAATATGTATGACAATACTATTAACCAAAATGACTCCCTCTACATTATAAATTCTGCATATAACATAGACCTGTTTTCCCAGATTAATCTCAATTACAAATTTATTACTAGCTATGCAGGTATTTTGTATAATCTCTATTACACAGACAGCATTTTATATACATACCCAGAGCCACGTGTGAAATTGGGACTCAGACTTAGTAAGTCTCTTTCTATGCAGCTAGGATATTGCATATCCCACCAATATTACCACCAGATAGCCACAGCAGCTATAAACACTCCTGATAATATCTATTTCCCGTCAAATAATTTAATACTTCCTGAAAAAGTCAAAATCTATGACATAGACTTTGCATTCACCATTGATAGGGACCTTTTCTCCTTAGCCTTCTATTACAAAACAATGGATAACATGCTAAGAATAGCACCGGGTACGCAATATCTGTCATTAAAACAAAACCTAATGGACAAAATAATTATAGGTACTGGCTACAGCTATGGAATAGAATTTTTAGTCCACAAAAGCATAGGCAAAGCTGACCTCTTGCTTTCTTATACCTTTTCCAGATCATTCAGACAATTTCCCGATATTAACGCGGGTAAACCATTTCCATACAAATTTGACAGACCACACATTCTAAACATAAGCTTAAATTACAAAGTAAATGCTAAACTCAATCTTTCTGCGCTTTGGGTATTTTACTCTGGCTTCTGGATAACACTCCCAGAACAAATCTATCCACAGGGCTTTGCTAATGTTAATGTAGGCGTTCACCCTGTTACTTATTACTCAAACATCAACAATGTCCGCACACCTGCATACCACCGTCTGGACATAGCACTGAACTACCACCACCCTGGCCGCCATTCCTACTGGAGCATTGGCGTCTATAACCTTTACAACCGACTAAACCCTGTCTACTTGGAGCCCACAAATGATGGCCGTCTGCGTGGCATAGCTCTATTCCCTATTATGCCATTTATCAATTACAGGCTGGAGCTAGGGACTAAGTAATAGAACTGGGGAATAGCCCTTACTACAAACTAAATTCCAGCTCAAAATCAAAGTTCTCTTTACTTCGTTTACTTCCCTTATTTTTTATGTAAATACAAGGAACACTATAGGTAGTTAATAAGCATATTGAATCGAGTCTGCAACCAGATAAAAGGAGGGTTTGGTGTCTTGAAGACCAATTATTACAGCAGGTATGGTATAAATCCCTGGGAAGAAGTAATGTTCTGATGGTCTTTTTAAGCGTAACTATCTTGTGAAAATCAATAAATACCATTTATTTATACCTTGACAGACGATGATCGAAGTAGCTTGAGGGTCTTCTATATTAAAAAACAGAGAAAGTATGGCCGGCAAATAAAGTTTACTTTATAGAGTTTTACCTAATGTTGTTTTTATCTAAATGTCTAACTATTATGCCTAATAAATAAAAATAGCACGCCAAAAAATCAGCGTGCTATTTTTTTATGACTTAGTTTCAAAAAATCATTTTCATCGAAAAAGTCTAGTTTACTTAATCAAAATTATTCCTTATCAGCTTTAGCTTTTTCCCGTTCCAGCTCTTCGAGCTCTTGGAGATATTTTTCTGCTTCCTTGGCAGCCATAGCACCTGAGGCAGCAGCTGTGATAGCCTGGCGGTATATTGGGTCTTGTACATCACCAGCTGCAAAAACGCCGTCAACATTTGTCCGAGTGGACTTGCACTCTGTCTTTATAAAACCGACTTCGTCTGTCTCTATCCATTCTTGGAATACATCGCTATTAGGGTGATGGCCTATTGCAAGGAAGAACCCATCGATAGGTATGTCGTAAATTTTTTCATCTTCTTTGCCACGGCGATAAACAACACGTACGCCTTCTACCTTGCTCTCGCCAAGTACATCGACTGTCTCATGCTCAAAGAGTACCTCGATATTTGGGTGATCCAGTACCCTGCGCTGCATTATCTTAGAAGCGCGCATGTAAGGCTTGCGGACAATCATATACACTTTCTTTGCTAAGCCAGCCAGATACAAAGCTTCTTCGCAAGCAGTATCGCCGCCGCCAACTACTGCTACATCCATGCCTTTGTAGAAAAATCCATCACATGTAGCGCATGCAGAGACACCTGCTCCACGCAAACGCTGCTCGTTCTCCAGACCGAGATATTTTGCCGAAGCTCCTGTGGCGATTATTACGCTGTCTGCTGAGATTACTTTTTCTTCGTCAATGACAAGAATAAAAGGACGGCGTCCCAGATCTGCCCGGGTTACTTCGCCGAATCGTACGTCAGTACCGAATTTTTCGGCCTGGCGCTTAAGGTCTTCCATCATTACCGGTCCCTGAACTCCATCAGGATAGCCGGGATAATTCTCGACTTCGGTAGTTGTTGTCAGCTGGCCACCCATTTCCAGACCAGTGTAAAGCACAGGCTCCAGATTTGCCCGTCCAGCATATATCCCAGCTGTGTAACCAGCGGGTCCTGAGCCAACTATAACAAGGCGATGATGTTCCTGTGGACTGTTTAGGTCCAGCTCTTTTTTTTGAGAAGAAGAATCCAACGAACCAAAGTTCAATGTTCCAAACTGAGCCATATTTTTTTATTTAAGAGTTTTTTGTCTGAAATTTAGCTTTGGCAAATAAAATAAATTTTACCTTACAAAGCAACTCATTTAAAGCTTGTTAATATACAATAGTAGTAATATCGTACG
>JALWCU010000051.1 GCA_027015275.1 Bacteroidales bacterium
TTATCTGACAAAAGTTGGTTTTTGAAAAATTAACGCTTGTGGGATAATGTTTTTTTAATTTCTTTGCCATTGTGTTTTTAGGTTTGAGTCTAATGATTATGGATAACAATGAGCTTGAAAAAACACAGTAATTTTCACATCTTTGCATACCAAATAAAAATCAATCAGGCACTTGCTAAAGATAGGTAACATAGAGATAGACGGGTATCCTGTGCTGCTTGCTCCCATGGAGGACGTTACAGATGTTTCGTTTCGCTATATGTGCAAGAAATTTGGTGCTGACATCGTTTTCACAGAATTTGTTGCGTCCGAAGCTTTGATTCGTGATGTTGATAAAGCAAAGACCAAGATGAAGATTTATGATTTTGAGCGTCCTGCAGCTATTCAGATATATGGGCATATAGTGGAGTCTATGGCAGAAGCAGCCAGAGTTGTGGGGTCAGCTGAACCTGATTTTATTGACCTGAATTTTGGTTGTCCAATGAAAAAGATTGCCATGCGAGGCGCTGGTGCAGGTCTTTTGCGAGATGTTCCAAAGATGGCGGCCATGGCCAATGCGGTTGTCAAAGCCACATCTTTGCCGGTTACGGCAAAGACGCGTCTGGGGTGGGATGCGGATTCAATCGTGATTGAAGATGTGGCTTTGAGATTGCAAGATGCTGGTATTGTTGCACTTACAATACATGGGCGTACACGCTCACAGATGTATTCGGGTAGGGCCGACTGGGAATGGATAGGACGGGTCAAGAATAATCCACAGATAAAGATTCCAATCATTGGCAACGGCGATATTACTTCTCCCCAGAAGGCTCGTCAGGCTTTCGAGCAATACGGAGTGGACGGAATAATGATTGGGCGGGGTGCGATTGGCCGTCCCTTTATTTTCGGGGAAATAAAGCATTATCTGGAGACAGGTGAGTTATTACCAGAGCCCACAGCTAAGGAAAAAGTGGAGATAGCTCGTGAGCATTTTCTCAAATCGCTGGAATTCAAAGGCTATCCACGTGGTATTTATGAAATGCGGCGTCATTTTGCTTTGTATTTCAAGGGATTGCCTGGTTTTAAGGAATTTAAGTTGCGTCTGTTGCAAAGCCTTGATACAGAAGAGATTCTGGGAACACTGGACGAAATAGCCGAAAGGTATGGAGATATGCGTGTGCAGACCATTACTTATTATGATGAGAAAGCACCCAAGGAATGACACATCTTCTTTTGTCTATAGTTTTGGGCATGGTCTCAAATCAGAGGTATGGTTTACCTAAAGTTAAGGTCTGTCGAATAGAGCTACGTTCAAGCTGGAATTATCCAAAGTATTTTTGCATTACTTCTCGCAATCCTTCTGAGCCAACATTGATGTATATTTGTCCGAACTCTGCATAAGAAATTTCCTGTCGCTCTTCTGACACCACGATAACAAAAGCATCGGTATCTTCTGCTACACCCAGGGCGGCTCTGTGCCTCATTCCTATGAATTTGGGTAGGTCTGTTTTGTCTGTCATAGGCAAGACGCAGGCTGCTGCCAGTATTCTATCTTCGGCTATGACCACAGCACCGTCGTGAAGTGGTGTATTTTTGAAAAAAATAGTTTTCAACAGCTCGGCAGTTACCATGGAATTAACCGGACTTCCCTTGTCTGCAAGAAAGCTCAGATCATTTTGTCGGGCAATAACTATTAGGGCTCCTAATGACTGCTTTACAAAATATTCTACTGCTTCGATTATCTCGTCTATTGGTACTTGTGGTTTTTCTTCGCCAGAAACCTTGGAGAGAAGATGTTCAATTTTTTCTGGGATTTTCTTGTATTCAAGGCGAAAAGATAAAAGAAAACGTTTAACTTCTTGCTGAAAGACAATCAAGATAGCCATCACACCCACACCGAAAGAGCTACCAAGAATTGTTGACAGCAGCTTCATATTCAGAGCTTTGATCAGAAGATAAATAATATACAGAACCAGTATGAGAATGAACAAATCCAGAGCTACCGTACCTTTTATAATACGATATAGCTCATACATTATATAGGTAACCAGCAGAATATCAATGAAATCTATTATAGTAAAGTGGAGAAATCCCATGGTTTATTTTTTCAAGCGTCCGAGCAAAGTGGCCTGTGTGAAATCATAGACTTCTATGTCCACATATTTGCCAATGAGGTTTTTATCACCTTCAAAGATAATAACTTTTCCTTGAGAATTGCGACCCAAAATCTGTTTTTCACTGCGTCGTGATGTTTTCTCTGCTAATACTTTGAATGTCTTACCTTTATCGCGCTTATTGCTCTGGTATGAATGCTTGTTTTGTAGCTCGATTATCTCATTTAGACGGCGGAGCTTAACATCTTCGGGCACATCGTCAGGAAGGTTGCGTGCAGCATAAGTGTTAGGCCTCTGGGAATATTTAAACATAAAGGCATAATCAAACTGCACCTGCTCCATCAGCTCCAGGGTCTGGTGGTGGTCTTCCTCTGTCTCAGTACAGAATCCAGTTATTATGTCAGTGCCAATGGCGCAATCTGGGACAATTTCCCTAATAGCCTTGATCCGGTCTAAATACCACTCGCGGGTATAACCACGGCGCATTACCTCGAGAATATGATTGCTGCCAGACTGCACAGGTAAATGTATGTTTCGTGCAATATTTTCGTGCCTTGCCATTGTCTCGAGCACTTCATTTTTCAAGTCCTGGGGATAAGAAGTGAGGAATCTTACGCGTAGAGTGGGGTCAATACTGGCTACCATGTCAAGCAAACGAGCAAAATCTACGTCTTGATAGTGATATTTGTCCACGTTTTGCCCAAGCAACATGACTTCCTTGTATCCGTTGCTCAGAGCATCTTCTATTTCTTGGATAATAAGCCGTGGGTCTTTGCTACGCTCACGTCCTCGGGTAAATGGCACTATGCAGAATGCACACATATTATCACATCCGCGAGTAATTGTAACAAAGGTTGTAACTTTACTCTCTTCGTCGCGGTCTGGAAGTATGTCGTCATACATTTCTGTTTTGTCCAGCTTGACATCCACTACTTTGTTCTTGATTCCGTGTTCCAATTCGTCTAATACCGCAGGCAGACGGCGATAAGTGTCTGGTCCCATAACAAAGTCCAGGACTGGCTCTTGTTCAAGAAGCTGGTCTTTTAGTCTTTGTCCCATGCAGCCCAGCAGTCCTACTTTTACTGTTGGTCGCTCGCGTTTTACTGTTTTGAACAGTCCCAGGCGTCCTCTCACCCGTTCCTCTGCATGTTCACGTACTGCACAAGTATTGACAAGAAGAAGATCGGCCTGACGAAAATCCTGTGTTTCTTGCCAGCCATTGTCTTTTAGAATCTTCTTAACAAGCTGGCTATCATATACATTCATCTGACAGCCATAAGTCTCTATATAGAATTTTTTCATGACGTTTTTGTAAAATTTTGAGCACAAATATACATTAATTTATGCCAAAATCATTATTTGTATTTAAACCATAATAGTTAAAAAGTTGCACAGGCTTTTAAATAATCTTTAATCGTGGTTTTCTACTCTTGAAACTACAATTGTTTTATATTTAGTCATAGTGCTATTAATCAAGTATTTAGCCGATAAATTTTTGTTATAATTAGTTAAGTATTTTAAAAAGCTTAGTAAATTATTGTGATAAGGTTTTGGTATATAAAAGGTTAATGAAGTATAGTATGGAGTTATTAATTAGCTAAAACATTTTGCACTATATGATTTTTTGGTATTTTTGAAACAAATTAAAAACTAAAAGCAAATGTTACAATTATCTACTCGTTCTTCTCAGATGCCTGCTTCACCTATACGCAAGCTTGTACCATTAGCTGACCAGGCAAAAAAACGAGGTATAAAAGTATATCACCTTAACATTGGACAGCCTGATATACAGACCCCTGATGTTGCCTTAGAACCTTTGAAAAATTTTGATCCCAAGACAATTATTGAATACACAAATTCAGCAGGTCTGGAGAGCTATCGTCGTGCATTGGCTGGCTATTATCAGCGTTTGGGGATAGATGTCGATTACACAGATATTCTGGTGACGGCAGGAGGCTCAGAAGCTCTGTTTTTCACATTCATGACGCTTTTTGATCATGGAGAAGAAGTAATTATTCCAGAGCCTTTTTATACAAATTACAATAGCATTGCGCAGGAAGCTGATGTTAAGATAGTTCCGATTACATCTAGTATTGAAAGCGGCTTTGCACTGCCACCTATTGAAGAATTTGAGAAGAAAATCACAGACAAGACAAAGGCTATCCTGATATGCAATCCAAGTAATCCTACTGGTACTTTATACAGTCGCCAGGAACTGGAGCAGCTGCGTCAGATAGCTATTAAACATGATTTGTTCCTCATTGCAGACGAAGTTTACCGTGAATTTGTTTACGACGGTAATGAGCATTTCTCAGTAATGCAGCTCGAGGACATAGAGGACCGTGTTGTGCTGGTAGATTCCAACTCCAAACGTTTTAGTCAGTGCGGGACGCGTACAGGCTATCTTATAAGTCGTAATAAAGACTTTATCAAGTTGGCAATGAAATATGCAATGGCGCGTCTGAGCCCGCCATATTTTGGCCAGCTCGTAGGTGAGGCTTCACTCAAAGCTCCGAAGGAGTATTTCAAGCAGGTTTATGACGAATATGTAAAACGCCGTAATTTCCTGATTGAGGCTTTGAACAATATTCCAGGTGTTTTTGCTCCAATGCCCCATGGTGCTTTCTATACAATTGCACGCTTGCCTATTGATGATAGCGAGAAGTTCTGTTCTTGGTTGCTGTCTGATTTTAATGACAAGGGCGAGACAGTAATGTTTGCACCAGCTCCCGGATTTTATGCTACACCGGGCCTCGGCACAGATGAAGTTCGCATTGCCTATGTGCTTAATATCGATGACCTTCGCCGCTCTATGGAATTACTTGAAAAAGCACTCGAACAATATCCAGGAACGAGGAGATAGAGGTTTGATTAACTAATCCTCTGTTAAGTATAGTCCAGATAGATCACATCTTTCTGGACTATTTTTTTATCAAAAATTGGCAAACTAATAGTATTTTTTACTCATACATTCTCACAATTTTAAAGTGAGACTTGAAGAGTTGCCTCATATAAAAAGTAGAAAATTTTATTGTTTTTTTTGTGTAATATATTGATTGTTAGTATTTTATCCTGTAGGATTCTAAGTATAATTTTAGT
>JALWCU010000052.1 GCA_027015275.1 Bacteroidales bacterium
TTTCATGCCGTTTGTAATAGGCATTGGTGAAAACAAGTTTATGGCATTATGGTCGCAAGATGTTGATGGAAAGCTGTTTACAGTGTTTGACAATGTTACAAAAGGTAGCAATGTTAATACAAACAATACTGACTGCAACATTGTATATTCAGTTTATGAAAATGGCACATGGGGTGAAATTAAATCAATTACATTACCTGATAACCTTACGGATATAATGGTAAATGCATATCATAACTTTACCACAGGTGATACTGCTGCTGTATGGGTGTCCAAAAAAGACGGTGAAAGCAGACTGTATCTTTCCAAATATGATAACAATAAATGGTCTTCTCCCATACTCCTTGACAGTAGTGAGCTTTTAATAGAAAGTCCTGTTATAAGTATTGATAACTCCCATAAGGCAACTGTGGTATATAGAAAAGTAACTGCAAATGAAAACGGGCTTTTTAAAGTTGAAAGGGACCTATCTGAAGTAAGTGTTAGTTCCATATCTATAGTTCAGTTAACAGAAGGCACCAATTTGTGGAATTTTTCTAAAATTCAGAAAGATGGAAAGATAAATCTTGCATGGACAGATGTAAAAAACACGGGAAATACGAAATTTGCAAAATATGATCCATCAATTAATTCTAAAATAAAAAGTGATAATGTCAGCTATGAATTGTATGATAATTCAACAGGAAAATGGAAAGGCATCAAAGTTTCAATCCCTGTAACCATAGATGCTCCTGGTGAGTATAAAATTTCGGCATCCGTTTACAATAGTACCGGAAAATTAATAGAAAAAACAGAATCGGCAAAAACAAGTTATCAAACAGGAGACTTCCTTATTGAAAATATTTTTTCAGGTAGAGTGATTAATGCATCATTGTATGATGCACCATATATAATTGGTAATTTAAAGTTAATTTATTATAATCCCGAAGAGGTAATTGTTGATAACAGTAATTTGCAGATAACAGTTCAAAACATTAAACATTCCGATTTTATAGAGCCTGTTGTTAATCTTGATAAAAACATTTACGCAGGTGATAATGCAACTGTTAAAATAACTGTTTTTGACACTAAAACAAGCCCTGAAGTATGTATTACCAACTCTGTGGATAACAGCACAAAAATTGTTCAGTTGGATTATGTTTCAAGCGGGAAATATGAGAAAAGCGTTGACCTTTCAGATATTACTTTGGAAGACGGATGTTTGTTGTTTGTAACTTATGTTGATTCAAAGAAAAGGATATTCAGAAAATCAGCAATATGGATAGAAAAGCCTCCGGTTGTGCATGAATTGAATGTATCAATAGATAATTACACAGGCGAAAATAAGGTAACAGGTTTAGAAGGAGGGATAAATTGTCCAAATAACTGCTATGAATCAGTTGATAACGGCACTGAAGTAACATTAACGGCAGTGGCGGATAACAGCAGTGAGTTTGTTGGTTGGAGTTTAAAGAAGTGTGATAATTCAAGTAATGAATGTACATTTACAATGGATAATGACACGGATGTAAAAGCGGTATTTAAGAAGAAAGAGGAAGAATATTTTAATGATACAACAGGAGATATAAGTGAAACAGGTAAGAACGTAAAAAGGACAATGAACATATTAAGCGGTTGGAATCTTGTATCATTGCCCATAGATACCACATTTAACACTGGAGAGAAGTTCGGTGAAGTAAGCA
>JALWCU010000053.1 GCA_027015275.1 Bacteroidales bacterium
ATTTAATAAAACCATAAATCAGAATATTGCAATTTGACCCTGTGAACTTGTAATATTTTGTTCAAAAGTTTTCAATATACTTAAAACTTTCAGGAATTTTACTATTTTTGTAAGTGTACTTAAAATCTTCAAACAAATGCAAACATATATTCCACGACCAAAATATTTAGAGAAAATAAAACCACTGGTTAACAAACAAATTATAAAGGTCATCGTAGGTCAGCGCCGTGTCGGTAAAAGTTATTTACTAAAACAGGTAGCAGATTATATCAGAGAGAACTTCGCTAATGCG
This sequence comes from Bacteroidales bacterium, assembly GCA_027015275.1. Taxonomy (GTDB): domain Bacteria; phylum Bacteroidota; class Bacteroidia; order Bacteroidales; family S143-33; genus S143-33. The sequence continues at coordinate 293 of JALWCU010000053.1, forward strand.
AACATCATCTTTGTTGATAAAGAAAAATTTGAATTTCAAGACATTCAGAATGCTAAAGATTTAGTTGATTTTGTAAAGGATCGTATTAAACCAAATTCGCTTAACGCAATATTCATAGACGAAGTTCAGGAAATCTCTGAATTTCAGAGAGCTGTCGTTGACTTTTTCTCAAACGGTTATGATGTTTATATTTCTGGTAGCAACTCGGCTTTGCTTTCTGGTGAATTGGCAACGCTTTTATCAGGTCGTTATGTAGAAATCCGTGTTTACCCGCTTGATTATAAAGAGTTTCTTAGGTTTCACAAACTTCCAGACAGTCAAGAGTCTGTCAATAAATACCTTCGTTTTGGTGGTATGCCTTACTTGCGTAATATTGGACTGGAAGAAGAGCTTGCTGGCGAGTATCTAAAAACTGTCCTTGAAACGATTTTGCTTAAAGACATCGTAAAACGTTTTAACATCCGTCAAATTGACCTGTTGGAACGCTTGGTTTTATTCTTAGCTGATAACATCGGCAACTTTGTTTCGGCAAAAAGTATTGCTGATTTTCTTAAGTCTCAGAGACTTAAAATTAGTCCTTCGGTTGTGCTTAATTATCTCAAATACCTGTCAAACGCATTTTTGGTTAACAAAGTCAGGCGGTACGACCTTCAGGGTAAAAGATTCCTTGAAATACTGGAAAAACGCTATTTTACAGACCTTGGTTTGCGAAATAGCTTAGTAGGCTACAAACCAGGCGACATAGACGGAATTCTGGAAAACGCTGTTTTCTGCAAACTTATTAGCGACGGCTACCAGATTTCTGTCGGAAAATACAATGATTATGAAATTGATTTTATTGCCAGGAAACAGTCAGAAACTATCTATTTTCAAGTTGCTTACGTATTGTCAGATAGTCGCACTATTGACAGGGAATTTGGCAACCTTTTGCGCATTAAAGACAACCATCCCAAATACGTTATTTCAATGGACAACGTCCGTTTCGACTCTTACAAAGGAATTAAGCACCTGCGGCTGAGTGATTTTTTGAAGGAAGAAAAGTTTTGAAAACAACTGTTAACCAATTAACGTAATTTCGTCATTTTCTTATCTTTGTTAAAAACTGAATAAACTTAATATGTCTCAGATTAAAAAGATACTCAGGTGCACCACCCATTACTTATACAGCTCAAAAATTTGTGAAGAAAATTGCGGTAACTTAATGTGCTTTAAATCACTCTGCGCCCCAGTTACGATATTTTTAGCATAAGAAAATCTGTCCAAAATTTCTGAGAAACGCCCGTAGTCCAGGTCATGCTCATTCTCGCTGTTATTCAACACAACCATAATAGCCTGGTCGCCGAGCAGACGAAAATACACATATACATCGTTGCGTGGTATGAACTGAATTAGCTGTCCGTGCATGGCTGCTTGATTAGCCTTTCGCCACTGGGCAAGCGACCGCACATAGTCAAAAATTTCTTTCTGCTCTTTTGTCAAGCCTTGAGCAGTGAACACATTAATTTTATCCCCTGTCCAGCCGCCGGGAAAATCTTTGCGTTTATCACCGTCGGTTTTACCATCGCTTGTCATGCCTATCTCTGTGCCATAATAAAGCACAGGCATTCCACGCAAAGTCATTAGCAATGTGAGTGCCATCTTCATTTTGGGGACATTCTCACCGAGTGAAGTAAAAATTCTTTCAACATCATGATTATCAATGAAAATTGCAAGATTCTGTGGGTCAGGATAAAGATAATCTTCAGCCAGACGATAATAAATCCTGCCAAGTCCATGACGCCAATTATTATCATTATCATTAAGTCCTTCGGATATTGCGTAATAAAGTCCAAAATCCGTTACTGACTGCAAATTCGTGTGAATATCCACAGGCAGCTCAGAGCCGCGCTGGAAAGGTGCAATCAAAGATGCTTTCTGAAACCAAATCTCACCGAGTATAGAAAAATCTGGATATTCTTGTAAAATTCTGGAAGTTAGTCGATTCATAAAATCCTTATCACAATACGCATAAGTATCAATACGCAAGCCGTCTATCCCTGCATATTCAATCCACCACAAAGTATTTTGTATCAAATAATTAGCAAGAAATTTATTATTCTGATTAAGATCTGGCATCTGTGGCACAAACCAAGAATCAAGGAACTCACTTTTGTCCCGAGCAGAAGCATGCGGGTCCAGCAAAACAGAACCGTGATAATTCTGATAAGTATTTGCCCCATGCACCCAGTCTGTGAATGGCAAGTCTTTCATCCACCAATGATTAATAGAACAATGATTATACACAACATCCTGAATAACTTTCAGTCCCTTTTGATGTGCCAAAGACACAAAATTCCGGTAAAGCTCATTCGTACCCAGACGTGGGTCAACTTTATAAAAATCTGTTATACCATAGCCATGATACGAATAGCTGGGATTATTATTCTCAAGCACAGGATTAAGCCACAAAGCCGTAGCACCCAAATATGGAAAATAATCTAAATGGTGAATAATTCCCTGAATATCACCACCATGACGAGCATCCGGGTCATTGCGATCCAGCTTATCTGCATAACCCTGAATCTGGTCATTAGCAGTGTCGCCATTGGCAAAACGGTCTGGCATAAGCAAATAAACCATATCTTGCGGTCCAAAACCCTGCGGATGTGCAGCTCGTTTAAGAAGCTTATAATTATATCTTGCAACCTGGCGTCCATTCCTGCTCAATATCAGGTCAAAATCCGTTGGCGACTGCGCATTAATCTTCATATCAACGAACAAATAATTGGGGCTCTGTGCTCTTGAGACCCTTAGCACTGTGGCGGCAGATGAGCTAATCTCAACTGTAGCTGACGAAATATTTTCACCATATAAGAGAAGTTGCAGAGTATCGTTCTTAAATCCTACCCACCAATTAGGCGGCTCTACACGCGCGAGTCTAAAGTTCTGGGAATAAGTATTCATGGCAAGTATTAAGAATAAAAAGACAAATATGCGTCGCATTTTTCTTGTAAAGATAACAAAACAAGGCAGACATATACAACGTCCTATAACGAAAACGTTTGAAATTGAATTGTTTGTCATAGCTACTGACAACACTCGTTAAACAAAGCCTGATACAAATCCCGGGACTTGTCCTGCGCTGCATAAGCCTGTGCAAAATCAAATACTTTTCTGGACATCCGCTCGTATTCATCGCCGTCCATGCTAATACATTGCTCTATTGTCTGCACAAAGTCATCGGGATTATCTAAATCAATACCCCAACCTAAGCAGCTGTCTTTCAGTCCTTTCCATGGTGTATTAGATGAAATAATAACTGGCGTCCCTGCTGCGAAACTTTCAAATATACTATGCCCAAAATTCTCACCAAGCGAAGGCATGAAACTAAAATGATACTGCGAGAAAGTATCAATCACCTGCTCAGTATGTATAGGTCCACGGAAATTAACCTTCACATTCTTGGGCATTTGGTTAATAACTAACTGACACTGCTGCCAATAATCCTGATCATAAACCGAACCATACAAGTCAAATTCCACTTTCCCTTGCCTGATTTTGCTCAAAACTTGCAAGGCAAACAAAGTATTTTTTTCCTGAGAAATACGGGCAATAGACACCAAACGCAACTTTCCTGCTTCCTTGGACCGAGGCTTATAATCCAGATAATCTACGCGCCGAACAGGATTTGGTATGACATGAACTTTGGCACTGGGGAAAAATCGCAAAATTTCCTGTTTTTCTTTTTCGGAAGTAGCATGAAAACAAGCCGCAGAATAAAATGCCATAACACGAGCCAAAGAGATAAACAGTCTTTTCTTCACAGCCTTACGCGAAAAAGCATGAACAGACAACATTCCGCGCGCGCTAATGACCACAGGCTTGTGCATGCGTCGCATTAACCACACAGGCAGGATAGAAAAATAAAATGAATAAATGCCATTTACATAGCCAAGGTCAAAATCTTCATTGCTCACGAGGTCAGAAATATATTTAATATTTTGATTTTCAGCGGAAAGATAAAACACATTAACGCCTGGCTTAAATTCTACCCACTTATTAGCGGGCATGTCAGCATAAGGCTCATCGGACTGGTAATCAGTATTTCGCGTAATTATAAAAAAATCGAACTGAGAGCGCAGATGGTCAACAACATTTGCCAATGAACGTATAGGTCCACCGGCTCTATAACCTGGTAAAAACCAATCTATGAAAACAAGGATTCTTTTACGCTCGACCGTCATAATTAAAACTCAAATAATTTTACAGAAATTTACAAATTTAATACTGTCCGCAACTGCAAAAATTGCAAAACCCTGCGCCAAAAACAATAACAAACCGACCATGCAAGGTAACACATACTTATTTAATCATAAAAAATTGTCCTACAAAAATTCCAAATTTCAAACTAATTTATTTATTTATATCCCAAATCATAAATAACAAAGATATGCACATTGACGATTGGCCAAAATTTATCAAAAAACATAGGTGGGTAAAAATCTTAGGACCTTATGGTATGGCACATGCTACGTACAGAGGTGCGACGGCAAGAGCTTATGGTGAAAAACGTAAACATCTGACTTTTTTCAGTTTGCTTGGCGGAAAACTCGACCAGAAATATGTTGCGAAGAATTCTGATTTAGGTTTTACCTTCCATTTTAGAAATGATGCACAAGTTACCCAGGATCAAGTAATAAACTATCTTGAGCGAGACATCTTATTATTATTCGAAAAAATCAAGGATAAATTTGACATTGATGTTACAAAATTGGGGTATAGGTTTATCGAGCCTAAGACATTAACGGTCTATCATACTTTTGATCAAGGACTGGCTTTTGACATGATTGGCTTAGGTGACGACGATGAACTCTCACTTGAGATAGCAAAGGACATTGGA
>JALWCU010000054.1 GCA_027015275.1 Bacteroidales bacterium
GTTCTTGAGCAATCTTAACAGCCTCATCGGCCGTAAGCTTCTCTATATCTGTCTTTGGCGGCAGAGTATAATACTTATTGTTGTAATAAACCTGCAAATATTTTCCACGCGCAGCACGGACTATCTTAACATCCGGATTATCATCAAATTCCTTGACAGTACGCTTCCTTAGCTTCTCAATATGCTCTTCAATGACCCTTATAGCATCTTCCTCTGTGATTGACAAGATATTATATTTCAATGGAATAGAATAAAATTTATCCTGATAAAGAACATAAGGTCCATACTTACCAATGCCCAGCGTAATTGGTTCACCTTTGTACTTTCCGATCTCACGTGGTAGCTTGCGCAGCTCCAGAGCTTGCTCCAGAGTAATCTCATTAATATTTATATTCTTGGGCAAATTCACAAAATGCGGCTTAGGTCCACCTTTTTCATACTTACCAAACTGAATAACTGGACCATATTTTGTCCAACGCGTATAGACAGGCGTACCATTCTCATCATTACCAAGTAAATTGCCATTAGTGTCCTTATTCAATAGCTCCAATGCCTGGTCCATAGTAATATCATCAATATGAACATGCTTTGGAATACTGGCGAATTTCAAAGGCTCCTTATCCCCAAACTCACCCAACTGAATCACCGGACCATATTTAGCAATCTTAGCATATACATTACGCCCTGTGTCAGGATCCTGGCCCAATAGTCTCTCCTTTTTCTCTCGAGTGGCACTTTTCTCTGTCTCCTGGACAAGTTCGTGAAAAGATTTATAAAACTGGTCAATAATCTTGGTCCATTCGGCTTTCCCAGCAGCAATACGGTCAAAATCCTGTTCCACATTGGCAGTAAAGCCATAATCTAAAATCTGTGGGAAATACTTTTTCAAAAAATCAGTAACCACAATACCCATGTCTGTAGGCATGAGCTTGTTTTTCTCAGCGCCATATTTCTCTTCTTTAACTGTCTGTTTAATTTCCTTACTCTCAAGGCTAATGACTTCGACATTTCGCAGCTTAGCAGGGATGTTGCGCTTAATCACATAACCACGTTTCTGAATTGTATCAATGGTCGGTGCATAAGTTGACGGACGACCAATGCCAAGCTCTTCCAACTTCTTAACCAGACTGGCTTCATTGTAACGTGCCGGTGGACTCGAAAATTTCTGCAAGGCAGTGGCTTCCTTTAAACTCAACTCCAAATCTACACTAAGCGGCGGAAGTATTTTTTCGCTATCAGATTCTTCCTCGCCATCCAGGTCATGATACCGATAAATTTTCAAAAAACCATCAAACTTCAATACTTTGGACGTAGCAGTAAAGCTATATTTATCGTCCTGCGAACTAATCGTTATTGTAGTCTTATCAAACTGCGCCGCAGGCATTTGCGAAGCAAGGGTACGGTTAAAAATCAGCTCATAGAGACGCTGTTCATCTTTATTCGTGCTAACATGGCGTTCCATACTCGTGGGACGTATTGCCTCATGCGCTTCCTGTGCACCTTTAATCTTTGTTTTATACTGCTTAGGATTGGAATATTTTTCACCAAAATGCTCAACAATATACATTTTTATCATTTCAAGAGCTTCATTAGCCAGATTAGTAGAATCCGTACGCATGTAAGTAATCTTACCTTCCTCATATAATTTCTGAGCAATTTTCATGGTTTTT
>JALWCU010000055.1 GCA_027015275.1 Bacteroidales bacterium
CTTCAAGCTTTAATCCAGGATACCATAATCAAGCCTATCCTTGCAGCCAAAGACAAAATTCAGCCCAAAGTGAAAATTAACAAGCTGAGTTTTCCTAAGCCACTGAGTAGCAGAATTCTGCTCCGGTGGCGTTGTCCTGTTGGTAAAGTAGCTAATACCAAAGTTAGGTATAGACAAATTGTCTGTTAAGAAATATAACTGCATAAAGCCAAGCTTCAATGCCACACCCATACCGAAATTATTATAAGTATGCGGATAAATTGAGTAAGTGCCTGTCAGAGACCATCCATACCCTACATTAAATGCAGCTGAGAAATGATATATATTCATCCAATTCTTGGGCCGCAGCTTAATAGACTGATAAGCAAATCCAAGACTTAGATAACGTACTGGTTTAAGGGCAATACCCAGATAAATGCGTGTATTAAGAGGTGTAGTAAAAACCGTATTTGTAACAGTAGGTTTTACAAGCGTAGTAAGTGTATCCAGTAACCTACCCGTGGCATTTGTATCATTGATTATATCTATACCATCAAAGGTAAAAGAGCTCTGCGGATGGGATATTTCTTTTGAATTTTGTGTCCATCTGATATAACCAAGGTCAATAATACTTCCAGAAATCTCTATGTACTTAACAGGATTGTAAACAAAACCAAGGTCTAATGCCCACCCTCCATTCTTTGGCAAAAGGAGGCTCTTTATAACATCGGCACTAATTCCTTTGTTCAAGGCAAATATAGCCGAATTTTGATCCACTACTAAGCTATCTTGATATGAAAAATCTACAGGACCTGCATAATACATATCATAAGCCGAAGTCAATGTCATCGGATAATTTTCATTATTAGCTGTATCCACCTTTATATCGAAATTCAATGACTTTGTGGTGAGTGTTGCCAATCCCGTAAGTTTCTTTATAGAAGCACCGATGGTCAAATTCTTTGTCAGTTTAAACCCTACTGTTAGAGCACTCTGGCGATACAGCGATGTTGAAATGTCGAGGTTTGTCAGCGCAAACTGTGGATTGTCAGGTGAAATGCCTTGCGAGAGAAACTCCATCAAACCCCGTGGATAATTCAAATAAAATGATGCCTTAATCGAATTATCATAATGAATATAAAGCGGATATCCTAAACGAAAACCAAAACTGAATAAAGAAATCTGATTTCCATTATACAAATAATTGAACTCATCTGCACTGCTTGCCAGCTTATTAATATCAACGAAATATTTGCCTTGAGCATCCTTGGAAAAGATGTTATTAAAATTAAGTGTAGATAAATACGTCGTAGTGCTAATATTCAACAAAGGGAATGAAAAAGAAAATCCACAGTCCTGCATTCTTGCAGGATTAGTATAAATACTCTGCCTTAGATTGGTCATATAATATGATGTAGCTAACTGCGAAAAAGCAGCTGTACTGAAAATTATAGTTATCAAAATAATAAGTACTTTCTTCATGGCATTTATTTTTTTTGGTTAAAATGAAGTGGAATACTGAACTTTGGCACCCAATTTCAAATGCAAGTAACACGATGACAATATCTTGACAAACTGCCCCCTGTCTGAATTATATGTATTTAACTTGGCAAAAATCAGCAAATACTGCTTCCCATTATAGTTCTGTAAATTCTCAATATTAGTATATGATAAATCTAATTTAGATACCGATAGAATAGGAGTTATGGGATTACCTGCCAGGTCTGTCTCCGCTGCTTTCAAATCAACCACGGGCCTTAAAGTAACACTCTTGGTACCTATCAACACATTCAATGTGTCAGTAGAATTTACAAAATCAGGATTAGTAGGAATAGCTATTGTATCGGTAATCGTTGAATCTACAAAGGCAAAATAAACTTTACCACCTAAAGGTATATCATTTTCTGCTACAGCTTTTACCAAAATATCCTTAAAAATGCTATCATTCAAAGGTAAGTTCATCTCGGTTGTATCCACTATCATCAAATTTTTAGAATAAATATACAAAGGAATGTCAACAAACAAATTAGCATTAACACTCTGACTTGGCTGTAAATCTCCTGTAAGCGTCTGCTTAGGAATATTTCCAGAGAGTACAAACCTTGCTTTATCCGGGCTAATTGCCATAGCCTGAGCCAATTCCGGGAAAGTTGTCGAATCAATTACAATAGTATCCAAGGCCGGATTAGCACCACTGGCTGCATGAATCGTAAACGGAATATTAACCTTGTACAAAGCTGACTCACCCGTCTGTGTATTAAAGAATTTTATAGAATCAACTTGTGCCTGGATAGTTGCTGTCAAAGTACTTGATAAAAAGATTTTCATAGATATGCCACCTATTTGTATCCCCTGAGGCAAAGCTCCTGTCGAAGGCAGATCCTGTTCAAATACTATTGGCGGTAATGGCGCTGGGCCAAAAGGTATATTTGCTGGCCATGTTGCTGTAATGCCCAATGTACTTGCTTGCAGAGAAAAAAGCGAATCAATACGCATCTTGGCATGAATCAGCTTATTGTTATCAACTTCCAACCAAAAACTTGTAGAATCCTTTGTCTTCGGCAAAAGGTCCTTAATATAGATTGTCGTATTAGCTACTGGCGCCATTAACTGTCCATCAATTCTCACATAAGTAGTAGTGTCTATCTCGGGGAATTGTTGCTTTATATAATCATTAAAACCTTGACACGACACTAATATTAGTGAGCTTGTGAACATTAGCCCAAGTAATAACCTGCTCAATTGTTTTCTTAGATTCATTTCTTATACATTTTAATTTCTGTAAAAATATAGAATAATGGACAAAAAATCAATTACTCTTCAGAATTAAGAAATTTAAGAGAAGGAGAAATAATAAACTTCTTGAATCCTAACTTTGACCATTTCTGATCTATTCCTTTTATTGTCTCAATGTCTGCCACCGCTATCTCTGGCCATTGCTCTGTTATTGAGTCAATACCAACTTTTTTTATAGTAGCATCTATTACCAATGTACCCTTGACAAAAAATACATCCCGAGCCGGTGCTATATTATTTCCTACTAACCATGCTACTAAATGCTCATCATCCAACGGAATAATATTATCTACAACTGCTATATATTTTATAAAAGTAAGGTCATAACGAGATAAAACCTCTTCCAATAAAGTCTTTACAGTTCGTTGTCTATCAACAAAAATGATAAGTATAGGTAACCCTTTTTCTAAAAAACTGGTATTAATTCCTTTTATTTCGTCAAATTCTGTTATAATTTTCTCATAATCAAATTTCTGTATTTCCACTCTTTCCGGCAAACCATCATCTATTTCCTCTGGTAATTTATCCGTAGCATCAATACCTAACTTAGAGCCATAAGTAAACCTTTCGCTAGCATGATCCAGCACATCCGCTGGTCCATGCCCAAACAACAGGTCTGTCCTAGGCTCTACATTATTGGCAATTATACTGAGAATTTGTTCATAATTGTGAATATCAACATCTTGGTTCACAACTACCATAATCTTGTTAAACATCATTTGACCAGCTCCCCACAGGGCGTTTATTACTTTTTTTCCCTGACCAGGATATGTCTTTTTAATTTGAACAATCATAAAATTATGTCCACATCCTGCAAATGGTATATCCCAATCCAGAATTTCTGGTGAAACTGAATTTTTTACAAAGCTAATAAAGATTCTCTCTGTAGCCTTAGCTATATAAGCATCCTCCTGGGGAGGTACCCCCACAACAGTAGCAGGATAAACTGCATCTTTCCTATGTGTGATAGCTGTAACATGCAGACGTGGATAATAATCTGGCTTTGAATAAAAACCCGTGTGATCACCAAAAGGACCTTCCAAAATCAGTTCTTCATCAGGCTCAATATAGCCTTCTATGACAATATCCGCATCTTCTGGTACTTCTATGTCTTGCGTAATACACTTTACAAGACTTACATGCTGATTGCGAATAAAACCAGCTAAAATATACTCATATAAATTTTCTGGCAATGGTGCTGTCGCAACATAAGTATATACCGGATCGCCTCCTAAAGCAATGGCTACCGGCATTCTCTTGCCTATTTTTTTGTACTTAAGAAAATGATGTGCACCAGTCTTATGCCTGTGCCAATGCATTGCTGCCAGATCTTTGTCAAAAACTTGTACTCTGTACATGCCTACATTACGACGACCTGTCAGCGGATCCTGAGTATGCACCAGAGGTAAAGTAATAAACCGACCGCCATCCTTGGGCCATAACTTTAATATTGGCAAATCAAAAAGATCTGGCTCTGTTATCACAACATCCTGGCAAGTTCCACGGCCAGATCTACTCTTAGGCAATACATTTGCCAAACCTTTTATTCTGTATGCTGCTTCCAACTTTTGAAAAAAATTCTTGTTGGGCTTAGTGAAATGATCAAAAAGTAAATCTAAATTATGAGCTAACTGGTCGAAATTTTCTCGCCGTAAAGCAAGGGCTAAACGTGCTTCCGAACCAAGGAAATTTGTTAGGACCGGGAAATGTGTTCCTGTATTCGTGAAAAGTAATGCCTTACCACCATAAGGCTGCTTGGAAACGCGATCCGTTATCTCCGCTATCTCCAATACAGGATCAACGTATTCATTTATTTCTAATAGTAAATCGTATTGTTTGAGTTGCTGAATAAAGTCGTTTAAACTATGAAAATGCATATTAAGAAAGTTAGATTTCAAAGTCATCATCCTCATCATCTTCTATAGGAATCATGTTTATTGGTACATCAACTAATTCGCGTATAACTTCTCCATATTCCAATACATCCTCATCTTCATAATACCAATTTATCGATGTATTGGGAGCCTTTTCATAGAGTTTCTTTAGCTGCTTGACTATTGTTATCAACCATTTGGAACAACTAGTATTGAAATATTCCAGCTTAAAATTAATAATCGTCTCTTCTTTAGGAGACTGGATATATTCTGTAATCCAATTAACCAGAGGAAGGTAAAATTTCTCAGAGTCTTCTATAAGAGAACGACCAGAAAATTCAATTAATCCTTTATCTTTGTCAAGAATTACTGTTGGGGTCTTATCATTACCTTCGATATATACATTTTCCATAGTAAAAAAATTTGATTAAATTTTTAGTAAAATTATTCTTTTTTGTGCAAATATGAAAGAAGTTTATTCTAATTATC
>JALWCU010000056.1 GCA_027015275.1 Bacteroidales bacterium
CGGCAAGTTCTATATACGCATATTTCTGCGCCTGAGCCCAAAGAAAATAAGATTTCAAGGGACGCCATAGCGCATCAACAGCATCTGTCTCAATTCTTTGTACATTTAAGTTCTGATTAATAACATCTAGAAATCCTTCGCCGCCGTCAGAAAGCGGAGCCAGTAGCGTTTTATGCCCAAGCTTAGTAACGACCTGGCTGATAACATTGGCAATTTCTGCTGCTGAAAATGTATATTTAAACTTGTCAGGACATATCAGGATATTCATAGTGCCAATAAAAATTTTTAGTTAAAAATAAGAATAATACCGATTTGATACACAATGTAGGCCGATTTATTGGCCTATTTGTTTGTAGCATCTGGATATGCTTTCTCGTTTCTGGTTACCAAATGATTGTTAGTACCAAATGAAATTGTGTTTGGTATAATGGCTGGTAAGTTGTAATAAGTCAATAATTATTTCCTCTAAGGTTAGAAGTAGCAGTTACTTTTGTCCGTTGGTGGGTAGTGTTTGGCAGAGGAAGCAGGCAGATTGTTATTGGCCTCATATAAAATATAAAAAAGCAAAGTCAAATAAGGCAATAAACGGAACGACAAGCATGATTATAATCTGATTAAACAGGATGAACTTAAAATCAAAATCATAATTTATCGATTTAACAAAAGTGTAAATGTAGTATGGCATTTGCAGGTTATCAATAATCAAAGCAGAAAAAAATAAAGGCATAAGGGCTGGGAATGCTTCAAGAAATGCCAGCACAGGTAGAGCAAACAAATTCCCTAGTGATAACAGAAAAAGCCTATTGGCCATAAGCTGCTTGCCTCTGCCTTTTCTGTATGATTGAGCAACATTAAGTATCAGCCCATCAGGATATCTAAGCTGTTTAATTTTGTCTTTTCTTATTGGCCAAATGCTTGTACGTCCCTGGGGCAGGACGTAATAATAATCTAAATCGATTTTTACAATTTTTACATACATAACTTTGCCAGAAGTGGTAATGAGCGTTACTAAAGAGCTATCCCTTGTGGGCAGAGAAGAGAGAACAGCATTAGCCTTGGGCAGAGAGAAAAATATTAAAGCCGAGATTATGATTACCAGCCGTTTCATCTGTCTGTGATTTGTATTATTCTTATAAATTAATAATTGTCTGAGGCAAAGTAAATTAATTGTTAGATTTTTGTTATTTTAATTTTATATATATGTAAGTTAAATGAATGTTTAGTGTTTTGGACGTTAATGACTTTGTTTGTTTGAATTATGTACATAATTTTGTGTGTAAGATGAGCAATATTTTTTTGAACATAATCTAAAAAATTTAATTTTAAGCTGTACTGAAAATTTTCATAGCAATAAAATGAAGAAATTAATTGCTATAATATTACTTTTTGTAGCCATTGCAGGTAGAGCTCAGAGTTTGTCAGATTTATTAAATAATAAACTAAAAACTATCTGGCAAAAGGGCAATGTTGTTGGATTTGGTGTATCTATATATTCGGCAGACACGATTTATTTCGTCAGAGGTTATGGATACTCAGACCTTGCATCAATGCGACCTTATACACCACATACTGTGCAAAAAATTGCTTCTGTATCTAAGTTAGTACTTGGCGTAGCACTCATGAAAGCACAAGAAATGAATCTATTATCACTGAATGATAATATTAATAAATTTATAGATTTCAGGCTAATCAATCCAAGAATAAAAGAAAGCAACATGTCAATATATTATTTAGCTACTCATACTTCTGGTATTAAGAAATCAATATTTGACTATAAAGCTCTTTATTTTCCTCATCCATTGCCTACACATGTTAAGATTAAATCATTAATAAAAAAAATCACGTATCTGTTCCTGGCAAATTTATTCAACAAGAATAAATACTTAAAGCTGCGAGATTTTCTATACAGAATTTATTCTCCAGGTGGTAAGTGGTATTTCCCTGTTTTAAACTTTATCAAAAGGAGACCTGGCAAGTGCTGGATATATAATAATGACGACGCTTCATTCATAGGATTGGCTATAAGTAAAGCCAGCGGAATGCCTTATGCCCGGTTCGTTCATAAATACATTTTTACTCCTCTCGGAATGCACAACACTGCATTTGACTTCGAAAAGGACAAAATTCCAGACTCCCTCAAATCAAGTCTTTATCACTTTGGAGTGAAAATACCGAATGATTATATCCTGCTCCTGACCCCTGCAGGTGGTATAGAATCATCTGTCGATGATTTTACAAAGTTTATGCAAGCTTCTATAAGAGGATACAGAGAAGGTAATCAGATACTTAGCAAAGAATCTTATGACTTTATGCTAAGAAGGCATATTTACAAATCTTTTAATCAAGGTATATTATGGCGTTACATGTACAACAACATGGTCGGTCATAGAGGCGATATTGCCGGAGCTACTACCTTTGCATACTTTGACAAAAAATTAGGTGTGGGATTTATACTATTTGCTAATTCAGCCGGCGGAAAAGATATAGAGAAAGAACTCAGACAGCTCACAAACCTTCTCTGGCTTTATACAGGGAAATTTTATAAATCACAACATCAAAATGGGACTATAAGAGCTTTAGTAGAAAACGCCAAATCTCTCAAACAGCGAATAAAAAATGATCAGAAAAAATATAGCCAAAGTTTTATCTCGAAATTATTCAAATTTCTTTGGGCAAAAATAAAAGGCGAAAAAGTCCAATTCTTTGGCTCCAGAAAATGCATTTAAAGACACAGATTATATCAATCTTCTTGTTTTTATGATAAATATGCGTCTATTTATTCATTGCCTCGTCTATCCATAGCAAAATGCGATCGTTTGTTGCTGGCAGCTCAATGTTAGGTATATTTTTGTAGTCATAAAGCTCTGCTATAATGTCTTTGACTGCGAGCCATGGCGCAATTCCATACATAAATGGCGGTTCACCAATAGCTTTACTGCGATGTATAGTTGGTATTTCATTCGGATAACCTTCGAGCAAGTGCACATTGATTTGCTCTGGGATGTCGGTTATAGCAGGAATTTTATATGTGTCTGGGGAGCGGTTAAGTAGCTTACCGTCATCTGTGTATCGCAAGTCTTCTAGCAATGTCCAGCCCATACCTTGAACAAATGCACCTTCTATTTGCCCGCGGTCTATCTCTGGATTCAGGCTGTCCCCGACGTCGTGTAGTAGATCAGCGCGCAAAAGTTTAACCTTACCTGTTAGCAAGTCCAGTTCAACCTCGACAACGCCCATGCCAAATGAATAGTAATAAAATGGATGTCCTTTGCCAGTCTGCCAGTCCATGTATATTCCTGGTGTATGGTAATAACCTGTGGCACTTAGACTTACTTGTTTTACAAACATCAGTTGAGCAGCATCAGCAAAGGATATACGTCGCTCTGGTAAGCTGCCGTCATAAATATAATTATTTTCAAAAACCAAGTCTGGGGGATAAGTAGTATGTGATGAGTCTTGCTCATTAAAATACTTGGACAGTGCTACTGCCATACGTAATTTTATTTTTTCAATAGCATCATAGACAGCCATGCCGTTAAGATCTGAGCCGGTGGAAGCTGCTGTTGCCACAGTATTAGGCACTTTTGATGTATTGGTAGCAGTAACTTTCACGTTTTCTGGGCTAATGCCAAATTCTTTTGCAGCAATGCCCTGCATTTTTGTATAAAGTCCTTGCCCCATTTCTATACCGCCGTGATTGACCAGCACTGTGCCGTCGGTATATACTAGTACCAGGGCACCTGCCTGATTAAGGATCGAGTTTGTGAACGAAATGCCAAATTTGATAGGTATCAGAGCAAGACCGCGTTTGACGAATTTGTGTGCCTTGTTAAATTTTAGAATTTCGCTACGATGTTTTTTGTAATCTGATTTTTCCATTGCAAGGTCATAGAGTATGCTCAGACGGTTGTGCTCAACTTCTTGACCATAGGGCGTTTGGCTATGTTGATTGTCGTAAAAATTAATTTTACGAATTTCTGCTGGGTCCTTGTGCAGTGTGTATGCAATTTCATTAATAATGTTTTCAATGTTTGCTATGCCTTGTGGTCCACCGAATCCGCGAAAGGCTGTATTAGGAGGCAAGTTTGTTCTCCACATTGTTCCAATGATGCGGATATTGGGGATATAATAAGCATTCTCTGCGTGAAACATTGTGCGCTCGAGTATCGGCAATGATAAGTCAGTATAAGCACCAGCATTACCATTGAATTCCAGGTCAGCAGCCAACAGATGTCCTTCGTTGTCAAAGCCCACTTTGTAGCGGCAAAGGTAAGCATGTCTTTTGCCTGTGATCAGTTCATCCTGGAAGCGCTCCAAACGTAACCGAACAGGACGGCCAGTGTGGTATGCGCCCAGGGCTGCCAATAATGCATAATGTGAAGCTTGTGATTCTTTGCCACCAAAAGCTCCGCCCAAACGTCGTGCTTCTACTTCTACTTCATTGTATGGTATGCCCAACATTTCTGCTACTAAACGCTGATTTTCAGAGGGATTCTGTGTTGATGTGTAAATTTTCATTTCTTTTTCTTCGCCAGGCACTGCTATTGCTACGTGTGTTTCCAGATACCAGTGTTCCTGTCCTCCGATGTGAAATATACCTTCTATGATATGGTCTGATTGCTTAAATCCCTGTTCTATGTTTCCATTTTCTAATTTTTTGCTTGGTGCCAGGCTCCAGTCTTTTGCTATAGCTTGCTCTATGGTTACGACTGGTTCCAGTTCTTCTAATTCGTATTTCACTAATTTAGCGGCTTGGTATGCTATTTCGTAATTTTCGGCTATCACGAGGAACATAGGTTCGCCATAATAATTTATTTCGTCAGAGACCAGTATTGGTTGGTCGTGTGTTGTTACGCCGAATTTTTTTTCAGCTGGAATGTCTTTGTGCGACAATATTTTAACCACACCAGCAATTTCCAGTGCAGCCGAAAAATCAAAGCTTTTCAAGCGGCCGTGTGCTACTGGGCTGGTAATTATGTATGCCTTTAGCTCGCGGTGAAAAGGTGGCAAGTCATCTGTGAAATATGCTTTACCTTTGACTATTTGCTTGGCACTTTCGTAATATAATGACTTCATTTTTCTGAGTTTTGGGTTAAATCTGTGTAAAATTTGATTATTAAATTTTTGGCCAGAATAGAACGTGCTGGGGCTGATGAACGTGCATCGGATATTGGCTTAAATTGGTTTGTGGCTAATTGTCCGGCTTGTATAAAATTTTCTTCTGTTATTTGTTTACCTCGCAGGAAGTCCTCGGCTTGGGTAGCCCTCTTGACCATTGCAGCCATACCGCCAAAAGTCAGACGAACATCTTTGATTTTTTGACCAGAGACAACAATGCCGGCCGAAAGACTTACAGTGCTAATATCCAGTGTAGTACGTTTAGAGACCTTGTAAAATCTGAAAGTCCAATCCTCATGTAATGGGATAATTATTTGTTTAAGTATTTGCCCTTTCTCCAGCCTTGTTTGTCGGTACCCTGTGATAAAATCTTCCACAGTGTATGTATAGTCTTTTTTGCCTGCAACTATAACTTGAGCTCCCATTGTAATGAGTGGTGGGATAAGATCACCTATTGGAGATGCTGTCATTATATTGCCTCCAATTGTAGCTCTGTTGCGAATCTGTTTTGCAGCAAAATTTTTGAGATACTCATGAAGCGGTGGTAGGGTGTCTTTTATATTATTTTTTAATCTCTGGATAGTAACGCCAGCACCGATAATTAAATAGTCGTTTTTTATCTCAAGTTGTCTTAGTTCTTCGACAAAAGACAAGTCTATAATGAGACCAATTTTTTCTTTTTGCTTATTATGGCGTAAGGCCACGTCTGTAGCGCCATTGACTAATACGGCCTCGGGAAACTGGTCTGTTAGCTCTAAGGCTTTATCCAGGGCGAATGGTATCAAATAATGTTGTTGCTCATACTGAAGGTCAAGATAGTCAGTGCGTTCTATTGAAGAGAGTGCTTTTATTACTACTGGTTCTTTTTCTGTGATGTTGTCTCTGCTAATAACGCTTCTCAGAGAGGCAGCAGCATCACGAATTGGGCGATAACCAGTACAGCGGCAGAGATTACCTTCTACAGCTTCTGTAATTTCCTCGTCCGAGGGGTTAGGATTTTCTTTGTATAACGCCAGTAAGGACATTTCAAATCCAGGCGTGCAAAAGCCACATTGGCTAGCAAAATTATTAATAAAAACCTGCTGTATTGGATGTAAATTATCTCCTTGGTTTAGGTCTTCTACAGTAATAAGAAATTTCCCATGAATGCTTGGTAAGAAAACCATACAAGAGTTAACTGCTTTATACTCAAGGTGCCCATCAACTATCTGCCCAATTACAACCGTACAAGAGCCGCAATCGCCTTCGGCGCAGCCTTCTTTTGTTCCCCAGCGGCCCGGATATGAGCGTAAAAATTCGAGAACCGTTGTAGTAGGCGAGATAGTCGAAAAGTCTATTTCCTGTAATTTATTATCAAAATAAAATTTAATCGAATTCATCCTAAAAATTTTTTATATTCATTACACAATCTAATATTTGCTATAATAAAAAAAACATTCTTTTTTTGCAATAAATGAAAAGGATTTTATCATGCGTCGAATACTATTCGTTTTAGCCATAATGTTTTTCTGGAGTGTATCTTATGGCCAATTGTTCGAACGTGTCTATTATGTTTCGGGTAAAGTAATTGATGAGCAAACCCAAAGGCCGATTCCTTACGCCCTTGTTGTTAATGTAAAAAAGGGCAATGCAACACAGACCGATACAGCTGGACGTTTTTTGATAGCCATGACCAAGAACGACAGTTTGCGTCTCTCTTGTCTGGGACATAAGACAGTATATTGGAGTCTGGCTGGCAAAAAACCAAAACATAAGCACTTTGAGGTCACGATTTATATGACCAGGAGAGTTTACCAGTTGCCTGCTGTAGATGTTTTTGCGGTTAGGTGGAAAACATTTGTTTATCAGATTGAACATGCACAGGTGGAGAAGGATAAGACACAGGAACAGATACAGGGATGGATAAACAAGGCTATCAGCAAGGAAGATTTGCAGGCGTTGACCGTGGCATCGAGGGGCGTTGGTTTCGTCTTTGGTGGAAAGACTAAGTATGAGAAACAGCTCGAGCAGATAAAAAAAATAGAAAGATATGCGCAGATGGAAAAACGTATTCATCAGAAATTTAACCCACAGATTGTTAGTACTATTACAGGTCTGAAAGGAAAGGAACTTGAGAAGTTTATGGATTATTTGAATTTTGATCGTGATTTTATTCTTCAGACGCCGCAGTATGATTTGGTGATAATAATAAAACAAATTTATGATGAGTATAAAAAAGGGAATTTGAATGGGAAAGAACGGATTATCAATGCGTCACCATTCGCGCCAAAAAAGAAACTTAAGACCAAGATAAAATTTTAATTTTCCGTTTCTGACATTTTGCCTTTGATTCTTTTTTTTATAATATTTGTAGAAATAAAAATGTTTGTAAGATGAAGAATTTCATGATTTTTTTATTAATCTTATCCCTGAGTTTTAATTTTTATGCACAAAAGCCATATAAAGTAAAGATTGTAGCTAAAGACTTTCATGTCGTTGATGCGGGTTATCGTGATGCGTTAAAAAATTTTCGTAAAGGTACAAGATTTTTTCGTCAAAATACCAGGGGTGGATATAGACAGGCTGTCGATTATTTATCTAAAGCAGCCAGTTATAATTCAGATTATGCAGCATTAGACTATGAATTGGGTGTTAGTCTTCTTAAGATAGGCAGTGAGAAAGACGGATTGAAGTATATTGACAAGGCTTTCCAGCTGACACCTGATGTTGCACCAGACATTCATCTGTGGTTGGGTAGAGCGTATCACATGAATGCTCAATTTGGTTCGGCTATTGATGAATATCTTCTTTATAAAAATTCTCTTAGCAGTAGGAAACTTGCTAAGCAAGGTAAATTAATAGATTATTATATTAAGCAGTGTAATAATGGCATAGAGCTGAAGAGAAAAAAATTACCTGTCATTATTACTAATCTGGGGCCTGGTGTTAATTCCAAGTATCCGGATTATGCTCCTGTTTTTGCGCCTTATGATTCGATTGTTTACTATACATCACGCCGTCCCTCTGTTTTTAACAAACATCGTAATATTTATCTTGATGATGACTATTTTGAGGATATTTATTATACTAGTTATAAAAATGGGAAATGGCATAAATCAGCATTATTCCCCAAACCAGTGAACACAAAAGGTAATGATGCCTCAATAGCTGTTAATCCTTATGGAAATGAGTTAATCATACGTCGTGGCATTGGTAAAGGTACGTTTTACATTGCCAAGCGAAAGTCAAATGGTAAGTGGAAAAGGCCCAAGGAGGTTATTAGGAGAATTAACCGTAAGAATAGCATGGAGACAACTCTGACGTTTTCTCATGATTCTTCTGTAGTATATTTTGTTAGTGATCGACCTGGTGGTTATGGAGGCAAAGATATATGGATGATTAAACGACAGGCTATGGGTGGATGGTCTAAGCCCAAGAATCTTGGTAATGTTATCAATACACCTTATGATGAAGAAGGCGTGTTTATTGCGCAAAATGATAGTGTTCTTTACTTCTCGTCCAAAGGCCACAATAGCATGGGAGAATATGATATTTTCCGTTCTTATAAGCTGCCCGACGGACGTTGGTCAGAGCCAGAGAACTTGGGTTTTGGCATTAATACACCCGAAGATGATCTCTACATCTTCGTTAATCAGGATGGACGTACAGGATATTTCACTTCTGGTGGACATGGGGGGTATGGTGATCTGGATATTTTTGATTTCTTTTTCTACAAACCAAAGCCATCTTTTCTCGAAGATGCACATCATAGCCTGCTTGCATTTGAGAATGTACCGGTTAATGAGATTACTATGGAGCCGCCTGTACCTATTAAAACTCTTAGAATGACTGTTATTAAAGGTACTGTTACCGAATATGGCACAGGAAAACCGTTGAATGCGACTATAGAGATTGTTGATAATGCCACTCAGAAGGTTGTTCAGGTTATCAAGACCAATGCATCTACAGGAGAATATATTGTTATGTTGCCTTCTGGAAAGAATTATGGTATGTCTGTCAATGCGCCTGGTCACATGTTTCATTCAGAGAACTTTAATATACCAGCAGCGCAGAAATATACAGAAATTCAGAAGGATATACAATTAATGTCAATTGATCCAGGTTCGAAGATAGTTTTGCGAAATGTTTTCTTTGATGTTAACAGTGCAACGCTCAAGCCAGAATCCTATCCAGAGCTAAATCGATTGGCCGAAATACTTAAGCGTTATCCAGGTATTGTTGTGGAGATTTCAGGACATACAGATAATACTGGTTCTTTCAAATACAACATGAAACTATCACAGAGGCGTGCAGAGTCAGTGGTAATGTATTTGATTTCGCAAGGTGTACCATCTTCGGCTCTCGTCGCTAAGGGTTATGGCCCGACACAGCCTGTAGCTTCTAATAAGACAGCGGAAGGACGTGCACAGAATAGACGTGTGGAAGCCAAGATTTTGGTTAATCCATACTCTGTCAGTGGCAAAAAAACACAAGAGCAAGATCAGACGCAGCAGCAACAGAATAATTAGCGTTGAGCATATTGCAAGCAAAAAAGGCTAACCATTTTTCTTGGTTAGCCTTTTTTATTTTCTTAATTTCGTATAAGTGCGTAAAATAAAGTCAGGTTTGTCTCAGAGGTGTAATGAGTAATACATGTAAGCACAAATCTGACGATAAAGAAATGAGAAATGGAAGTTAAAGAAAAACTCGCAGAATATTTACTCAAGGTGCAGGCAGTGCAGCTCTCGCCAAACCATCCGTTTCGCTGGGCAAGCGGTATGCAAGCCCCCATTTATACGGACAATCGACGTTTACTTTCGTTTCCATTGATACGCAATTTTGTCCGTGACGCTTTTGTGGAGATAGTTAAGAGCAAATATCCTTCTGCTCAGTATATTGCTGGAGTGGCTACATCTGCAATACCACTGGCAGCCATTGTTGCCAATGAGCTTAATTTGCCAATGGTTTATGTCAGGCCCAAGGCAAAAGACCATGGACTTCAGAACAGAATAGAAGGATTTATTCCAGCTGGTGTGAACGTTGTAGTCATCGAGGACCTTATCTCGACAGCCAGCAGTAGTCTGACTGTTGTAAAGACGCTGCGGGAGACGGGTGTTAATGTACTTGGTCTGTTGGCTATTTTTTCTTATGCACTGGAGATTTCTGAGCAAAATCTGGATGAAGCAAAGGTACAGCTAACAACACTTACAGACTATATTACCTTGATTGACAAGGCGTTAGAAATGGATTATATTACTGTAGAAGAGCTTACAGTGCTCAAAAAATGGCGTAAAAATCCAGAGCAATTTTATCCTTCCGAGTCAGCTTGATCATTGCCATAGAGGCTATAATTAAGAACTGTGTGACGGTAATAAGCATAAATCGCATCCAGTATTTCCTGGCTAAACATGTTCATACGCGGGAATATTACAAAATAGTATATGAAAAGCGGTAGAATCACACCCAGCCCTATGAAAAGTAATGCAGCAAGGATATAGAGCTTGTAATTAGCCAGCCCCTTGCGTATGATTATTTTGTTTCTTTTGACAGAAACATAGACAGCGAATATGCCTTTCTTAGTGATTTTTAGTGTATTATTCGTGTCCAGCCAAAATCTATATCTGGGAAATGTGCTTATCAGATATTTATGCAAATCAGCATAATTTACTGTGTCTTTCTGTATTCTAATTGTCATGTCCTTGTTTTTTGTAATCATTGTCAAAGATATGATTTTTTTTAGAACAATGGTGTGGTAAAATTTTCTTAAAAGTGGTCGAAAAGTCATAAAAATTTTTTTATTTCCTTAGTCAATTAAAAACAGGGGACTATGAACATTACACTGAAGAATTTGACGAGGTATTATGGGAAGGTCCTAGCTGTGGACCACATTAATTTGGAAGTCAGGCATGGGCAGATACTTGGCTTCCTGGGACCGAACGGAGCGGGAAAGACAACAACGATGAAGATGATTACTTCTTATCTGGCGCCGAGCAGTGGCCAGGTACTCATTGGGGACATAAATGTCGAGGAAAATCCTGATGAGGCAAGGCGACATATCGGATACTTGCCAGAGAATAACCCGCTTTATCAAGACATGTTTGTAGTGGATTTCCTGGATTACATGGCTGCTCTGGCAGACGTGCCGAGGGGGGAAATAAACAGACGAAGAGACGAAATGATAGAGGTATGTGGACTGCATGGAGTAAGGCATAAACGCATAGCCCATCTGTCTAAGGGCTATCAGCAGCGTGTAGGATTGGCACAGGCACTTATCCACGACCCTGAGATTCTTATTCTTGATGAACCGACAACAGGTCTGGATCCCCGCCAGATAATTGAGATTCGCGAGCTTATTAAGCAGATTGGGCGTGAAAAAACTGTGTTGTTAAGCTCACATATCTTGGCAGAGGTAGAAGCAACCTGCGATAGAGTAGTGATAATAAACAAGGGCAGACTGATAGCAGACGGTACAGCAGCTGACTTGAGAATGCAGTTGTCCAAAGGTGAGCGTTATAGAATCCAGGTGGCTAACAGGAAAATAGAAGAAGTTGAGCATGATCTGAAAAAGCTACCCAATTTGCAGAGTTACAAAGTACTTGATGCACAGCAGAATGTGATTCTACTTCAGGGCAGACGTGATGTAGAATTTGCAAAGGATATTTTCAATTTCGCTGTTCAGCAAGGTTGGATACTGACATTGTTGAGTCCTGAGCAAACTAAGCTCGAAGACATCTTTATCCAGCTTACAAGTGAAAATTAAACCTTAAACCACAAGACTATGAACAAGGTAATGACAATAGCAAACAAGGAGCTTAATATATTTTTAGATTCCCTGAGCGGTTATGTTATTTTAGTGCTTTTCTTGGGAATAACAGGCTTTTTTACGTGGCTCTCTGCTAATAACATAATTTTTGTTGGGCAGGCAGATTTGATGCCATTTTTCTCAGTGGCGTTCTGGACATTGTTTTTCTTTGTCCCAGCCCTGACTATGCGTTCATTTGCAGAAGAGCAGAATAGTGGGACTTTAGAAATTTTATTAACTCATCCAGTCTCGTTCTCGCAGATCGTTGTGGGCAAATTCATAGGTGACACTTTGCTCATTCTCATAGCATTGGCTTTTACTCTGATTTATTATTTGACCGTGGCACTTATAGGTCCGATTGATCATGGGGCAACGATTAGTGGTTATATTGGGTTGATATTCATTAGTTTGGCTTACATTAGCATCGGAATTTACGCAAGTTCGCTTACCAGAAATCAGATTGTGGCATTTCTAATAGCCATTGGTATAGGCATATTCTTCCAGTTTATTTTTCAGATTCTGGCAAGCATAAGTTCTGGCTCTCTGTCAGAATTGTTTGACTTCCTGAGTTTTAATTATCATTATCAAAACTTTGCACGTGGTGTGATAGAGATAAAATCTGTTCTTTATCTGTTGACTATCACTATTTTGGCTCTGTCATTAGCAGTGGTTAATCTCAATTCACGTCGTTACAAATAAAAATTCTTTAGGCCATGAAAAGGAAACAATATATTCTGAGCATTACATTGGTCATACTTATACTTGTGGAGTTGACAATTCTTTCGTATCGTCATCATCTACGCATTGACATGACCCGTGACCATCATTATACTCTTAGCCAGGCTACTCGTGAAATCATCACGAACTTGGATGAGCCTGTTACTATTATTGCTTATTTTTCGAAAAAGTTACCGCCTAACCTGCTTTCTGTGCGTAGTGAGCTTATAAACACTCTCGAAGATTACAGGAGTATATCAATGGGCAAGGTTGTTTACCGTGTTATTGACCCGAATAAGGATAAGAACATGGAGCAGCAAGCTATTCGCGATGGTGTTAGCCCCTTGCTGGTAGAGATTCGTGAGAAAGACCAATCACGCCAACAAAAAGCATTCATGGGCTTGGTGATTAAGTATGGGGATAAAAAACAGGTTATACCTTACATTGCGCCCAGTTCATCGCTGGAGTACTTGCTGACAATGAACATCAAGAAGCTGACGGTCAAAAACAAACCTAAGATAGGGATATTGCAAGGCTATGGTTGTCCCACATTGGGCAAGATGCAGGGATTTATCAATGCTTTGTCTGTGCTTTATGAGCCACAGGCTTATTATTATGATTCGACTCATTACAATCTGAATGATTATAAAGTTCTCGCTATCATAGCGCCGTCTGATTCCCTGCCCCAAGGTCTTTTCTCATATCTTGACCGTTTCCTTGCCAGTGGTGGTAAATTATTCTTAGCCATAAATACGGTGGAAGGGAAATTGCAACAAAACCCACCAATGGGGAATGTTGTTAATACTGGCATGGATACTTGGTTGCAGAGCTATGGACTGAAAGTTTATAAGAAATTCATCATTGATGCACAGTGCGGAAAGATTCAAGTACAGCAAGGTAATTTCCCGTTTCCAATTGCAGTGTCATTTCCATATTTGCCGATTATAAGCACATTTGCCAATCATAGTATAACCAAGGGCTTGGAAGCAGTTGCCACCAGTTTTGTCAGCCCGATGGAGTTTGACGGAGATACGAGCAAAATAAAGTTTACGCCAATAGCATTTACCAGCGACCATACAGGTCTTGTTACACCGCCGGTTTTCTTCTCAGTGATGAAGCAGTGGACACAGGATGATTTTCCGTTGAAACACTTGATAGTGGGTGCAACCATGCAGACAAAGGTGTGGAAAATGGTTGTTTTTTCTGACGGTGATTTTATGCAACTGCCAGCAGGCGAGAGATTTGAGAAATCTGATAATGTTTCTTTGGCTGTCAATTCTATAGATTGGCTCGCGGATGATATGGGCATCACACAGCTCAGGACCAAAGGTATTAGCTTTAAGCCAATCAAGCAGCTGAGCGACTCGAAAAAGACACTCATTAAATATTTGAATTTTACACTGCCGCTGCTTTTGGTTATCATTCTTGGACTTATTCGTTGGCGTCGAAATATTGTTAAACAAAACAAACTAAAACTGGAAGACCATGTGGACAAAAACAAATAAGATTTTAGCCATAATTCTGGCCATAACCACCGTGGCTCTTATCCTGGATTTTACAATAAAAAAAGGTGGTAGAGAAGGTTTCCGTCAGAGACTGGTGGAAGCAGACACATCCGCAATTGCCAAAATAGTCTTTTATTCAAAGGACAAGGCAAATAGCTTAACTCTAATTAGACAAAATAAATCATGGTTTGTTCAGGGCAAAGGCAAGAAATATCCTGCTGATAGGGACAAAATCCGCTCTGTTATCGAGACTTTATCGGCTCTGAGCCCTACGCAAGTGGTAGCAAATTCACCCAAACAGTGGGCAGACTATGGCGTGGCAGATACAAATAGCTTGAATATAGTTGTGTTTGACAAAAAAGGCAAACAATTAGCTCATCTCTATGCAGGCAAGATAAAAACATCGCAAGGTCAACCGTCATACCAATATCCTGGGCGTAGTCGTACTTATTATACTTATGTACGTGCACAAGGCGACAGAAATGTTTATTTGGTGCCCCAGCTGCTGGCAATAACATTTATCAATAATGTGGATGCGTATCGGGACCAGACAATCACTAACATTGATCCTATGGACATCCAATCCATTGCACTGGCCGATAATGGTAATACTCTGACTCTCAGGCGTGCAGGTGCCGGGTGGACCTTGAATGGTCAGAGCGCTGATAGTACGAACATGGCTAATTATCTGCGTGATATTAGTCATGTCCAGGGATGGCAGTTCGCACCGGATAGCATTGTGCATGGGCTCAAGACTCTAAAGACATTGACCTTGCTGCTCGAGCATAACAAGCAGATAACAGTCAAGGCACTGGGCGATAGTACTGTTAAAGTCTTGTGGTCCAGCCAGAACCCACAGAATTATTTCAAGGCGCAAGGCCAGGAACGTCGTTTGTTTAAGGGGCAGGATTATTTCTTAGCAAAGAGCAAAAAATAAGGAATTTTTTGCCCCACGGCAATGGTGTTTACCAGTAGCCGATTTGGTGCACGTTTGTATGTTTAGTAGGCTGCCCTGCGGTGCGGCTTTTTTTTTGACGTTTTTTTGCAGTGGCCTGTGGTTTCGTGAAATTTTCGGTTGTTAGTGAAATTTTTCAGTTTCAATGGGAAAATATTTCAATTTGATATTGTGAAATTTTTCAATTTTAGTGGGAAAATATTTCAGTTTGGTTTGGAAAATTTTTCAATTTTGATTTATTTTAGAAAAAAAGCATAATGGAATACATTCGTAGGAAAATAGAAGACAAGCTGTTGTGGGCAATGGATAATATGCGCGTTGTGTATCTCTCGGGAGCGAGACAAGTTGGTAAATCAGAGCTTGTAAAACAAATAGCAAAGTCAAAGGGGGTTGGATATATAACGTTTGACGATGATAATATTAGAGAGTTTGCCCAGAACAATTCACAGCTCTTTTTTTCAGTTAATCAGCCGCCTATAGTAATAGATGAGGTCCAGAAAGCAGCCAGCGTTATAAGTCAGATAAAACTTGAGGTGGACCAAAGGCAACGAAAAGGTGACTTTCTCTTGACAGGGTCTGTGAGTCTGTTGAGTATTAGTAAGTTGTCAGAGAGCTTGGCAGGTAGAATAGTTTTTCTTACGCTTTATCCTTTTTCAGTTGCCGAAGTCAAGAAGTGGAAGTTTAATTTTGTGGAGGCTCTTTTTTCTGATGCGCCATTTGATTATTTAGTGGATTTGGATGTAAGTAGCTATCAACAATTAATAAGGCGATTGCTATTAGGAGGATTCCCAGAAAATTATTTTTCAGAATATAATGCTGTAAATATTTGGTTTGAGGGATACTTGCAGTCGAGAATAAAAAAGGATATTCTGCAGCTTACTGAACGGGGACTATATAAAATGGGTATTTTTGACAAATTGCTGCGTCTTTTAGCTCATCAGGCTGGTAATCTATTGAATATTAATAATATTGCTCAGGCTCTGAAGGTTCATCATACGACGGCAAAGTCTTATTTCACTTTGTTAGAAAATATTTATTTAGCTGAGATACTTCCTTCTTACAAACGTAATATAGCCAAGAGAGTGGTCAAAATGCCCAAAGTCTATTTTGTGGATACAGGATTATTGTCATATTTACTGGGTATGACAGAAAACAAGTTGATATACAGCAAACAAGACTATTTGGGTCAG
>JALWCU010000057.1 GCA_027015275.1 Bacteroidales bacterium
TTTATATCCTGCTCTAGTTCCCGCTGGTGAACGGCTTTGACAGTGCCCTGTGTGCCAACGGGCATGAAGATAGGTGTCTCAATTTGTCCATGGTCTGTGTATAGGATTCCAGCCCTTGCTTTAGTTTCTTTGTCCTGTGCTACTATTTCAAATTTGATCATATTCTATGCGTATTTTACTTTTGCTTCTTCTGTGGGAATAACCTTGAAACGGATACGAAAGATTCCATTTTCGTAATTTGTGGAAATAATCTTGAATTCTCCAATTTCGGCTGTGTGCTCGACGTGGTTCCCAGCACATGGGCAATGATCATAATCTCCTATTTGTACTATACGGATAACTGGATTTTCCTCCTTGGGTACACGGATATTAAACCGCTGTGCTGCCTCATCATAAGGCAAGAAATATTCAGATATAGGTAGATCTTGCTTTATTATTTCATTGACCTTGTCCTCGACTTGTTTTATTTCGTCCTGGGACAGAGCATGGTCGAGATGATAGTCACATTTGGATTTTTTCTTTTCTATGTGGCAGTTAAATGCCCTATCACAGTCTATGAGCCTAATCATTGTCTGATTGAGGATATGCTCAGCTGTATGCATTGGAGCGTAATATTCCTTAGGCATAGCTATTTGTGATTTTTGAATTTTTGGTAAAAGTAATCCCAGATTTCGCCTTTAGGTGGCTTGGCAAAAATAATAATTTTTTCATTAGTTACGGGGTGAAAGAAGGCAATACGCCGAGCATGTAACATGATACTTTTGTCTGGTATTGCTTTGGGATAGCCATATTTCATGTCACCGATAATACGACAGCCTATTCTGAGTAGCTGAGCACGTATTTGATGATGTCGTCCTGTGTGTAGGTAAATTTCCAATAAATGAAACTTATTTTTATAGTTACCCAGGTATTTGTATGTTAAGGAAGCTTCTTTGCTGCCGGGTTTTGGATAGTCAAGGGCATAAGACTTGTTTTGTTGTTCGTTTTTCCAGAGATAGTGTTCGAGAGTATCTTTGTTTTTGGGCGGTTTTTTGTTGACCACTGCCCAATATGTTTTCCTGACCTTGCCGCTGTGAAACATTTTATTCATTTGTTTGAGAATGCTTTTTTTCTTTGTAAGTATCAAAGCACCACTGGTCGGCCTGTCAAGGCGGTGTGGCAGACCGATGAATATTTGTTTTTGGGGATAAGCATTTTGTAAATATGCCCTGGCCATATCCATAAGAGTTGGGTCTCCTGTTTTATCACCTTGTACAATGACACCGGCAGGTTTGTTTACTACAAGCAGATAATCGTCATCATAAAGAATCTCAGGTTGCTGTAATGGCCTTTTATTCATTGATAAAATAGTTTTATGCAAAGTTAAGTTAAATAAGTTTTTACAGAGCAAGTATTTACAATTTTTGGGCCTTTTGTTTGGCTCTTTTGGCTTCTACTTTTAGCTTTTCACCTTCGCTACGTGCAATGATAACAGCTGCTGTCGAATCGCTCCAAACATTAACAGTCGTGCGAAGCATATCCAGAATTTGATCCACTGCAATGATAAGTCCGATACCTTCGAGTGGCAATCCCAGCACAGAGAGAACAATAGTAATCATTATCAGTCCTGCCATAGGAATAGCTGCGGCACCAATAGAGGCTAATAATGCCGTGAAAACAGCAACAAATTGTTGCATGAAAGTCAGATGTATGCCATAGACTTGGGCAATGAACATTGCGGCTACCATTTCATAGAGAGCTGTGCCGTCCATGTTGACAGTAGCGCCCAGAGGCAGTGTAAAGCTTGCAATTTTTTCAGAGACGCCAGATTTGTTCATGATGCAATCCATAGTCAATGGCAATGTAGCCCCAGATGAGGCTGTCGAAAAAGCTGTCAGAAGTGCATCCCCCATAGCCTTGGCATGTGCTATGGGATTTATACCACCAATGAATCGCAAGGTCAGAGGCAATGTAATCAGAGCATGAAACAGCAGTGCTGCAATAACAGTGAGCATATAAATCCCCAGACTTGCAAATAAATGTCCCAGACTTGACTGTTTACTCACTACTACAGAGACAAGGCCAAAGACGCCCAGAGGAGCAAACATTATAATGAAATGCGTTAGTTTCATAATAGCATCAAAAAGCGCATCGAACAGTTTTATGAGCAACTGTTTCTGATCTTCTTTGAGCTGGGTGATAAAAAATCCAAGGAGTATGGCAAAGAAGATAACTTGAAGCATATTGTTGTCTGCCAGAGCCCTAAAAATGTTGTCTGGAACGATTTGCACCACCAGTTCGGTAACACTTTTTTTGGTAACGGGTAGGTTTGCCACGTTTTCGCTAAATCCCAATTTTGCTCCAACGCCAGGCTTTATCATGTTTACCATGAACAGACCTGTAATTATCGCAGCAAGTGAGGATAGGATATAATAAGTGAATGTCTTGAGCGTCAGTCTTCCCAGGCTTTTGCTATCGCCTAGGCCAGCAACGCCAGAGATTATAGACGTTAAAATCAGCGGCGCTATTATCATTTTCAAGCCTCGCATAAAAATCTGCCCGAGCCATCCTACATAATGTACTTGATTCTTGAAAAGCGAACCATAAATAACACCTAAGGTAAGCCCAATTAGTATCTGTGCCCATAGTGGTAGGCGAAATTTCTTTTTAGCAGCTCTTTGATTCATTACTGTTATTTTTTTGTGATTAGATTGAGAAAATTTTTTCTATTTTTATAAAAAAATTCATAAACACAAAAAATTAATTGAAAATGAGAAAGTACATTGTTGCAGGTAATTGGAAAATGAATACAAATTTGCCTGAAGGTGAGAAGCTTGCAGGCGATATAATGTCCCTTTTACAGCAAAGGAATTTTGACTTGACCAGATACGGTGTTATAATAGCACCACCATACACGCACCTTTATCGTTTGAGTCAGATAATTGATAATAGTAAAGTTCGTCTCGGAGCCCAGAACATGGGCTGGGAAGAAAAAGGTGCTTATACTGGCGAAATTTCTGCTGATATGCTGCTCTCGGTAGGCTCTGAATACGTTATAATTGGCCATTCAGAGAGACGTAAATATCAGAAAGAGGGCGACGAACTGTTGCTCAAGAAAATTAGTCTGGCTCTGAGCAAAGGATTGAAACCAATTTTTTGTGTGGGTGAAGAGTTGGCAGACCGTGAGGCTGGGCGGCATTTTGATATTGTAAAATCACAGATAGTAAACGTCATTTACCATCTCGTGCCCGAAGACATGCAGAAGGTAATTATTGCTTATGAACCTGTATGGGCGATTGGTACAGGTAAAGTTGCTACACCCGAGCAAGCGCAGGAAATGCACGCTTTTATCCGTCAGATTATAAGTGATAAATTTGGCAATCAAGTAGCACAAGATTTGACACTTTTGTACGGTGGTAGTTGCAAGCCTGCCAATGCACAGGGGCTATTTGAGCAAAAAGATATTGACGGCGGACTCATTGGCGGAGCTTCGCTCAAAGCACAGGATTTCGTTACTTTGCTAGATATGCTCATCGAAGCGAAGAAATAGCTGAGAGATTAAGCGGACAGAGTAGCATTGCTCTTGGGATCAAGATTATATGCTTATATTTCCGAAGTGTCAAAGAATATAAGCTCTATGCTTGGTAGGTGAGTGTGGAGAAAGTGTTCTATATCTCTTAGTCTTTGTCCATAGAATAGATTCTGAGGTAGTTTTGTGAGTAGCACTTTGTCCTTTTTGTCGCATTTGCATACCAGATTTATTAGCATCTTGTGTTTTCCTTCATTCGTGTCTGGCTGCATGATCAGAGCCTTGATAATATTTTTGTCTATTTTTGCCTCTTTTTCTTGAAACTTGAAAATTATATCATTTGTGCTAACTGTAATTGTCAGTGTATCAGGTTTTTGTTTGATTGTTTTTATTAATTTAATAGCTGTGGGTACAATGGCAAGGGTCAATAGACCTATTAGCAGCCATAGATAAAATTCGCCTGTCAGGATTAGAGCAAACAGTGAGATTATATCAATCAGTATCAAGATGTACCAGCCCAGCCGCTTATGTGGTAAAAAGTCAAAGTAAACATTCTCTGCTATTTCTATTTTATTCATCATTAGCTTGTTAACAAGTTTGTTTCACAATAAAATTATAGACAAATAAATCACAAAACAAACAAAAGAGCAAATTTATGACAGGTCTCAGCATTTTGAGTTGGTCGGACAGGTTTATTATGGATTAAAGTCAACTTGCTGAGCTTGCGTGGGGTAGAATTTACCGTTTAACCAGCCAATTTGACCATTGATAATAGTAGCAAAGACACGGTAATTAATGTCCTGGTCTTGGAAAACAGACCAGCCGCATTTGTGGAAAATGTTTTTTGCGATAGGCTTTTTGCGTTCTACAATTGCAATATCAGCCCATGCGCCAGGCTCTAAAAATCCACGTTGTTTGATACCAAAGATTTGTGCTGGACTGTGTGCAGTAAAGAATGGAATACTGCTGAAAGGAATGTTGTGATTTTCAAATAGTTGAAAGATTGCAGGGTAATAATGCTGCACAGACGGCACACCAGATGGGGCTTGGAAATAGGGCTGTTTTTTTTCGTCTAGAAGGTGCGGAGCGTGGTCAGTACCAATTGTACCTATTACTTTATTTTTTAGCGCATTTATCAGTGCTTGCCTGTCTTGTGGGGTCTTTATAGCTGGATTGACCTTAATCAGATTACCCATCACAGCATAATCATCGCTACTGAACCAGAGATAATGTGGGCAGGCTTCGGCAGAGATTCTCGGATTTTTGTTTTTGCGCAGAAGGTCTATTTCCTGCTTTGTCGTAATATGCAAGAAATGAACTTTTGCAGTGGTTTGGCTGGCCAGGTTAATGAGTGTTTCTGTGGCTTTGTAACACGCCAGGGACGGGCGGCAGCGAACATGTATATCTTCTGGTAATGGCGGTTTTAGTTTTTTGCATGTTTCGCCTGCAAGCGTGAGTATTTCAAGGTCTTCACTATGTATAGCAAAGGGCTTGTTTATTTGTCTGAAAAATTTGTCAATAATATCAAGATTATTACATAGCAAATTGCCAGTAGTGGGTGCATAAAAAATTTTGACACCTGCATAGAGTGATTGTGATATTTGTTTGATTTCTTGGATGTTATCCTT
>JALWCU010000058.1 GCA_027015275.1 Bacteroidales bacterium
GAGGATCACTGTATGCATCGGATGTTCCTGCCTGCATATCAACATAGTCGCCTATATTCACATCGCCGCTATCAGCCGTGATAATTATGCTGTCTTCGGCTGTAAGCGTTGTATGATCACTATTAGTTCCTGCTGTAATGGTTACCCCTGTCGCGCCATGCAGTGTTATACCACCACTCGTTGCAGCTACACCATCTGTTCCGGCTTCCATATCTACACCACTCTCAACTACTACATTGCCTGTGGTTGAATGAACAAGTATATCACCCGGTGCCGAGTAAGATGAGTCTTGAAGATCAATGTCTTCAGGAGCAATAATTGTTATATCCTGACCCGAGTTCACAACAGAATTGGGGCTCACTGTCACAGAACCTAACCCATCGGGGTCAGCACCGTTATGGAATGCAAGATGACCGCCGGTCACAACATCAGGGTCATGACTGAAATCATTAGCTGTCGTATCAATTAGGTTCAGATACCCATCTGCCACAGTAACAAAGCTGCCTGCCATAGCACCGCCGGGTCCTGTAGCTGTGAGAAGCACAGGATCTGTGCTGTCTCCAACATTGTTAGAAGCTATGAATGCCAGAGAGAATTCAAGGGGTGTAGAGCCGTCATCAGAGACAACCCTTCCATCGCCTGTTGCCATATCACCGCCGATATTGAATGTTACATCTCCGGCATTATTACCCTTGGAGTAGATATTGTCAGCTAAAGCAAGAACTACACCATTTGGTGTGGTTATAGTTATTGGCGAAGTGGTGCCATCAAAGGTTATATCTCCGCTTCCGTCATTATCGTCATCCGCCCTCAGATAGATGCTGTTATCAACAATGGTGGCTGAGCTTCCATCTGCCTCAAGATTACCCGTTATTGTAATATCTCCATCGGCTCTCAAATCGATAAATGTTCCAGCGGTTATTGGATCAACAGTAATATCACCGCTTGCCGAAATAGTTGTATAAGTACCAGAAGTTATACTTCCACCGGACTGAGTGAAATCACCGGTTGCTGAGGTCGCAGTGCCAGCACTAATTGCTATACCGCTTGCTCCCGTTGTTGAGATTGTTCCTGCTGTTTGCTTTATATCATAATTCGCCGTGGTAATATATATTCCGGGTTCAGAAGCAGTAGCAACATAACCTGTTGTAATATCCGCAGATATATTTACATTGTCATTGCCATTTATAGTTATAGTTCCGGTTCCTGAAGAAACCGCTGCAGCCACTT
Organism: Bacteroidales bacterium; assembly: GCA_027015275.1. Lineage (GTDB taxonomy): Bacteria > Bacteroidota > Bacteroidia > Bacteroidales > S143-33 > S143-33. Next base: position 1,231 of record JALWCU010000058.1, read on the forward strand.
TTACATCGTCACTCGATCCACCTGAACTAAGAGCAGTTAAAGTAACATCTCCGCTTCCATCAGCAGCAACACTCTTTTCAATGTCAAGAGTGTCAGCCTGCGTTTCGATATCTATGCTTCCGTTGGAAGTTGTTGTAATACCATCTATTCCATCAACAGTATAAACTTTTAGGTCATCTGCATCTGTATAACTGAATGCCCCTGTTGTTACACCTGCTATTGTGTCAACATCGTTAGAGGTGTTGGTTAGCGTTGCGCTGTTAGCTTCCAGAGCAAGGTTGGAGACTGCCAACGAAGCAGACTGGGTTATGTTTCCTGCAGTTATCAGATGAAGGATATTTGTGCTGGTGAGGTTGATAGCATCGGATACCGTTATGCCTCCTGTATTTGCAGAATCACCTATTCTTAAAACAGTTGCATGGATAGTATTAAGC
>JALWCU010000059.1 GCA_027015275.1 Bacteroidales bacterium
GATTTAGAGAGGTATGTGGTGAGAGTAAAAGTTAAACTATACGGAGATTTTTTGAAATACGGCCCACCAGAGAGTTATGTGGAAATACCAGATGGTTCTACTGTTCAGGAATTGCTAGATAAATTACGCATTGATGAATGCAGTTATATCATGGTTCTGATAAATCTCAAGAGAAGCTGGTTTGAAACTCCACTTCATGATGGTGACGAAGTAAGTATTTTTGCCCCGGTAGGCGGTGGTTAAAGAGCAAAAGGAGGTATTGTATGTCTAAAAAAAGTGGACTTTCTGTTTTCGATAGATATTTAAGTGTATGGGTTATTTTGTGTATGGTTTTAGGTGCTTACCTTGGAGTAAAATTTCTATCTGCTGTAAAGAGCCTGGGTAGATTTTCTGTTGCTCAGGTTTCTATTCCTATAGCAGTAGTCCTCTGGATAATGATTTTTCCTATGATGGTGCAAATCGATTTTGGAAAGCTTAAAGATGTTTATAAACATCCAAAGGCAATGTGGATTACCCTTATCGTTAATTGGCTTGTAAAACCGTTTACGATGTTCTTTTTTGCTGTACTGTTTTTTAAATTCATGTTTTCTTCTTTTATACCTGCAAATACTGCTTCTGGCTATGTTGCTGGAGCTGTTCTTTTAGGTGCTGCTCCCTGCACTGCTATGGTGTTTGTGTGGAGTTATTTGTCTGGGGGTGATCCAAATTACACGCTTGCACAGGTAGCAGTAAATGATCTGGTAGTCATTGTGGCTTATGCTCCAATAGTAAAATTTCTGCTTGGTTTAAACAAGATGGTTATACCTTATTCTACTGTCTTTTACTCGGTTGTTATCTATGTTTTAATTCCCGTTATTTTTGGATATATCTTCAGAAAATTTATTATCAGAGCCAAAGACGAAAAATGGCTTACAAAAGTGTTTGTAAAAGATATGAAAACGGTGACAATAATTGGGCTTCTTCTTACGCTTATCGTGATTTTTATGTTCCAGGGTAAAGCAATTGTCCAGAATCCAGTTGCGGTTATACTGATAATGGTGCCGTTGATTATTCAAACATACTTTATTTTTTTCGTGGGGTTTGTAATGGCGAAGTGGTCCAATGTAAAATATTCTCTTGCAGCACCGGCCGCTATGATAGGTGCGTCTAATTTCTTTGAGCTTTCTGTTGCGACTGCAGTTATATTATTTGGTCTTGGCTCTCCCGCAACGCTTGCAACTGTTGTTGGTGTGTTGGTAGAAGTTTCAGTAATGCTTAGTCTCGTCTCTATTATGAAAAAGAGCTGTTCGTTGTTCAGGGAGTGCAACTTAGACTTACCGCAATGTAAAGTTTCTGTCTAAAAGATATACATAGACAAAAATATTACAGAATTAGGTTAATAAAACTGTTAACCCCAAAAGGGATTTTAGAACATTCTTTTTAGAGTTTTAAAAGCAAACAGAAGTTTATTGAAAAAAGGGGAATTATTGTATTGGAATTTAATCGGTATTTTTTATAGTAATCTTTTTATCTGAGTTATATTTATAATTGCTGTTACCTTGCTATAAAAAGACTTCTTTCTGGTTGAGCAAAATTACCTATTTTGATATGCTCGCTTTATTGGTATAATTACTTTGAATATAAGGAGGCAATTATATGCAAGATATTGTTGAAAGTGCTTTAC
>JALWCU010000060.1 GCA_027015275.1 Bacteroidales bacterium
ATGAATATACAATACTTCCTGGAAACAGCCCTGCTAAAAAGGGTACAGGAGCTCAAAGCCGACCGTGGTATCGGTATTATAATGGATGTTCATACTGGCGAAATCAGGGCTATGGCTAACCTGGAATTCAGTCCTCTGGACTCGAATTACCACGAGAATCTAAATAATGCTGTACAATGGTTGTACGAACCTGGTTCTGTAATGAAGGCCTTTAGTATGCTCGCCCTTTTTGAGCAATATCCAAACATAAAACTTTCTATGCTTGTAAACACAGGAAATGGGACCTATAGGGTAGGAAGACATATATTCAAGGATGACAAAAAAGGTGGATATGGAACTATAACTCTTAAGCAAGTTGTCGAACATTCATCTAACGTAGGAGTGGCAAAAATCATAACGCATTACTTCAAAACAAAACCTCTGGTTTTTATTAATCAACTGATTGCTATAGGCGTTGACAGAAAAACAGGTATTGATCTGGCCAACGAAGCCACAAAACCACTAAAAGATCCCACGGACAAGACATGGTGGAAAAAAGTCTCTCCTGGTCAGCTGGCTATTGGATATGAACACAGTATGACAGCTATCCAAATACTGGCCTTGTACAATGCCATAGCTAATAACGGAAAATATGTAACTCCCCATCTTGTCCGCAGTTTTATCCACGACGGACAAGAAATACCTAATACCAATATCCCTATTGCTGGAAACTCCATAGCTTCCATCTCTTCTATCCACAAAGTGCAAAAAATGCTCAAAGGCGTCGTGCTCCACGGCACAGCATCCAGAACAGTAAAAAATAACATAGTCTCCATTGCTGGTAAAACCGGAACAGCACAAATTTATGAGCAAGGAATAGGAAAATACACAGATCATTACAACACAACCTTTGTTGGATATTTCCCTGCTAATTACCCTCGCTATTCCATGATAATAGTCATAAGCAATCCTTATAAGAACCATAGTGGTGCATTGGCAGCAGGACCGGTATTCCGCCAGGTGGCCGAAAAAATTTACCAATACGACATGTCCTTGCACAGACCAGAGAATTACATTGTCAATGATTGGCAGGAAACACAGCAGCTCCCTCGCATTAAAAGTGGTTTCCGACAGCCTATAGAATTTTTATTCAGTTTCTTTCATCTGCCGCATACTGATTTGCCTCGAAGATACAGACTCATTAAAGCCATAACAAAATCAAACATCATAGAGCTCCAACCATACTTTTTTAGGCAAAACGCAAAATACAAAACACTGACAATGAGCGCAGAGGATGCAGATTACATATTCTCACAGCTAAATTATTATGTAAAATTGCAAGGAATAGGCTCTGTAGTATCAGAACAGAATTTAGGGAAACAAACAATAAAACTTATTCTCAAATAAATGGCCAAACTTCTGAATAACATATTACAAGGTGTCGAAGGCATCAAACAAATCTCTGGTAACACCGACATTGAGATAAAAGGCATTCACTTTGATTCTCGGCATATAGAAGACGACTTTGTCTTTGTGGCAATACCTGGCAGTCAAGTTGACGGACACGATTACATACAACAGGCAATAAATAGTGGTGCAACAGCTATAGTATGCCAGAGAATGCCGCAAATCTACGACCAGACCGTTACTGTCGTTATCGTCGAAAATTCACACCTTGCCCTGGCACGACTCAGCACCAATTTTTACGATAATCCAAGCAATGAGCTCAGTCTTGTTGGCGTTACAGGAACAAATGGCAAAACCACAATAGCCACATCGCTTTACAAACTGTTCGAGCAGATGGGACAAAACGCGGGTTTAATTTCTACTATCCGTTACCTTATGCACAACTATGAATGGATAGCCACCCGCACTACACCTGATGCCGTTACGATTAATATGCTTTTGCGAAAAATGGTATCACAGTATGGCTGTTCGCACGCTTTCATGGAAGTCAGTTCCCATGCTCTTGACCAACACCGCACAGCATATCTGGATTTCGACGGAGCTATATTCACCAATATCACACATGATCATCTCGATTACCACCCTTCTTTCAGAGATTATCTCTATGCCAAAAAGAAACTCTTTGATCAGCTCAAGCCACAAGCATTTGCGCTTGTTAATGCAGATGACAAAAACCACAACATTATCACACAAAACACAAAAGCCAGGGTTTATACTTATGGACTGAAGAATATGGCTGACTTCAAAGCCCGAATACTGGAAAAACATTTTGACGGCACATTGGCCATTATAGACGGGCATGAAGTCTGGCTAAACCTTATTGGAGAATTTAATGTTTCAAACCTTCTGGCTGTATATGCAGCAGCTTCGCTCCTGGGGATAGACAAAGACACAGCACTACAGATGATCAGTGCATTACCTCCAGTGGATGGCCGCTTCGAAATATTCTCCACAGATGGACTTACCGCAGTTGTCGATTATGCACATACACCCGATGCTTTGGAAAAAATTCTCACAGAGCTCGTTACAATACGCCAGCCTGGACAGAGAATAATAACTGTTGTAGGCGCTGGTGGCAACCGAGACAAAACCAAACGCCCTGAAATGGGTAAAATTGCATCCCTCTTGTCTGACGTTCTTATTATTACCTCTGACAATCCCCGCAGCGAAGAGCCTGAGCAAATTATACAACAAATAGAACAAGGCACGGACAAAAATACCTGTACAGTAATAAAAATAACTGACCGCAGAGAAGCCATACACTCTGCCCTATCTATAGCACGTCTTGGCGATATTGTCTTGGTGGCTGGCAAAGGCCACGAGACTTATCAAGAGATAAAAGGCGTTAAATATCATTTCGACGATCGCGAAATCATCAGGGAATTTTTAGACATAAAAAAATAATAACTCATGTTCTACTACTTGTTTAAATATCTCGAAACACTCAATGTTCCCGGTGCCGGACTTTTTAACTACATTTCTTTTAGAGCAGGAATAACACTGCTAACTTCCTTATTAATAGCAATATGGGGCGGCAAAGGCATAATTAGAATTTTACAGAAATACCAAATAGGCGAAATCGTACGAGATCTGGGACTGGAAGGACAATATCAAAAACAAGGTACACCCACAATGGGCGGGATAATTATTATTCTCTCAATATTAGTGCCTGTACTGCTTTTCGCTAAACTGGATAATATATATATAATTTTGATGATTTTCGCTACTGTATGGTTGGGTATGATTGGATTTATAGATGATTATATCAAAGTCTTCAAAAAGAACAAACAAGGTCTGCATGGTAAGTTTAAAATTCTCGCACAAGTAGTACTCGGGGTAACAGTCGCAGCCGTAATTATTTTCAGTCCACAAATAGTTATCCGTCCGCATCCAGAGAAGCACAAACAGGTCTCTAATGAAAAAATTATTAAGACTGACATTAAGTCCATGAAGACTACAATACCATTTGTCAAAAATCATGTATTTGATTATGAAAAATTCTTCAATTGGCTGGGTATCAAAAATAAATGGATAATATACCTACTCTACACCTTGATAGTTATTTTCATAATTGCCGGAGTGTCCAACGGTGCTAATCTTACTGATGGACTAGACGGACTGGCGGCTGGTACCACTTCTGTCTCACTCGGAGCTCTGGCGATATTTGTTTACGTGTCAGGTAATGTCATGTTCGCTCAGTACCTTAAGATAATGTATATTCCGCAGATAGGTGAAATGACTATTTTTATCTCAGCATTCATTGGTGCACTTATCGGTTTTCTATGGTACAATTCTTTCCCGGCCCAGATTTTCATGGGCGACACAGGAAGCCTGACTATTGGGGGTATTATTGCCATGATTTCAATACTCGTACGCAAGGAACTTTTGTTGCCGATATTTGCAGGAATTTATCTTACAGAGACTCTGTCAGTTATCCTGCAAGTCTCTTATTTTAAATACACAAAAAAGAAATACGGCCAGGGACGCAGAATCTTTCTCATGTCTCCGTTACATCATCATTATCAGAAAAAAGGCATTCCAGAGCCCAAGATTGTAGCCCGCTTCATCATCGTGGCTATTTTTCTCAGTGCACTATCTGTTATAACTCTAAAAATCAGATAATATGCTCGTTATACTCGGAGCCGGCGAGAGTGGCATTGGTGCTGCTCTACTGGCAAAAAAAATAGGAATTAATTGCTTTGTGTCTGACAGTGGCGAGATAAAAGATAATTATCGCAAGGAGCTAACTGACAACAATATAGACTTCGAAGAAAAAGGACACACAGAACAAATCATCCTCAGTGCCAGAGAGATTGTCAAAAGTCCTGGCATACCAGACACAGCACCTATAATCCAGAAGGCAAAGGCAAAAAATATCCCAATAATTTCGGAAATAGAATTTGCTTCACGCTATACAAACGGTACCTTCATAGCCATCACTGGCAGCAATGGCAAGACCACCACAACGACCTTGATCTACGAAATTCTCAAATCAGCAGGTTATGACGTTGCCCTGACTGGTAATGTGGGTATGAGCCTTGCAAGGTCCATAGCACAGAGGGAATATAAATATTATGTCCTCGAACTCAGCAGTTTTCAGCTGGATGGCTGCTACAAGTTCAATCCACATATAGCTTTGCTTCTGAACATTACCCCCGACCATCTGGACCGTTACGATTATAATTTTCAGAATTACATTAATTCCAAAATGCGTATTGTCCAAAACCACAGGCCACAGGACTTTTTTATCTTCTGGAAACAAGACAAAAATATAACATCATACCTGACTCAAAACCCTGTTCCTTCGCAACTTATGGTCTATACATTAGAACAAGACAAACAAGCCCAAGCATATTTTAGCAACGGAGAAATTATAATCACACACGCAGAGCAGAAGTTTGTTATCAATGCCAGCGAACTTAGCTTGCGAGGCAAACATAACATACTCAATTCTATGGCAGCTGCCCTGGCAGCACTGATAGTTAACGTAGATAAGAAATATATTAACAGCACACTTAGAACATTCAAAGGCGTTGAACACCGCCTCGAAAAAGTAGATACAATAAACGGTGTAAACTTCATCAACGACTCAAAGGCAACAAATGTCAATAGCGTATGGTATGCTCTGGA
>JALWCU010000061.1 GCA_027015275.1 Bacteroidales bacterium
ACCCCGGAGGTCCCATAACATGGTGGAATCCTAATCCGAGGGCTCTGATGAAACCGCAAGATATACGGCTACACAAAAGTATGCGTCCATATGTTAATCAGGTTAAATTCCGTCTCCGCATTGATTATGCCTTCACAGAACTGCTTGAAAGAGCCAGACAAACACATCTAAAAAATCATGGGAATACATGGTTATCAGACCAGTTTATCGAAGAGTACACAAAATTACACAAAATGGGCTTTGCGCACAGTTTCGAAGCATGGAAAGATGGCGAGCTAGTAGGTGGGCTATATGGTGAATCCTGGGGCAAAATGTTTTTTGGCGAAGCTATGTTTTCCGCAGTACCCAATGCATCAAAATTCTGCTTCATTGCTTTTGCCCGCACTCTGGAAATCAATGACTTTAATTACATTGATTGTCAGATACAGAACCCACATCTTGAGTTTATGGGCTGCCGTGAAGTGGAGCGTGAGACATTCCTTGCAGTGTTAATGGACAATAGAAAATATGATACTGCACGTGGCGATTGGTCAAAAATTATGAAAATACCCGCAGAGTTCGAGAAACATTTTTTGCCTAATGACTAAATGAGTGTATGGCTTAGAAGAGAATTCCCAATTTTCGAACAACTTCCCATATCACTATGCCAGCCGAAACAGAGATATTTAGCGAATGCTTTGTCCCAAATTGTGGTATTTCCACTGCAAAATCTGACATATCAACTACTTGCTGATCAACACCATACATTTCGTGCCCGAAGACGAGGGCATATTTACCATTGGGACGGATGTTAAGGTCTTGCAACATTACAGCATTCTCCACTTGCTCTATGGCAAGGACAGTGTAACCGTCTTTTTTCAAACTGTTTATGACGTCAAGTGTGCTCTCCGCATACTGCCAATCTACGCTTTGTGTAGCACCCAGAGCTGTTTTGTTAATCTCACGGTTTGGTGGTGTGGCTGTTATGCCGCATAGGTAAATTTTTTCAATGAGAAAAGCATCTGCTGTACGGAATACAGAGCCCACATTCAGAGCACTGCGAATATTGTCAAGAACGATTATTAGTGGAATTTTCTGTGCTTGCTTGAATTCTTCAATGCTTTTGCGTCCGAGTTCTTCGTTTTTGAGCTTTCTCATTTGATTGTTTTTTCCTTTGAAATACAAAAATATTTATTTCAATTATGTTTGAAATCACTGTGCATTAGTGTCTTTGGCCAGTGATAAAATATCTATGTCTTGTTTCTCTCTCTCGATTTCTTGCTCTATATTGTGTAGATTGTCTTCTTTCTGATGTGGTAGCTTGGTGGAGAGAATATCCTGTTCAATAGCTCTTATACTTATCTGGCGCTCTGCATGATAAGATGAGCGTACAAGGGGTCCGCTCTCGACGTAAGCAAAGCCTTTTTCCAGTCCCACCTTCTTGTAATATTCAAAAACTTCGGGACGGACATATTCCTGAACAGGATAGTTTTTGGGTGTTGGCTGGAGATATTGACCTATGGTCAGAATCTGTACGCCCCTTGCCAGAACATCGTCCATGAGTTCGAGCACTTCTTCCTGTGTCTCGCCCAGCCCTACCATGATGCCTGTCTTTGCAGTTACGCCGTGTGTCGCAATGTATTCCAGCACTTGCAGGCTACGGTCA
>JALWCU010000062.1 GCA_027015275.1 Bacteroidales bacterium
TAATTTATTGTTTTTTATTTTAAGCTACTTACAAAAGTAGAAAAAAGAATTTCATTTTCTAATATATTGCTTCATTTTTAATTATCTCATCTATAATATCCTCTACCGAAAGGCCATCTGCCTGTGCACGGTAATTGGCAATTATACGATGTCTCAAAATCGGATGCACTACTGATTTTACATCTTCCACATCAGGCGAAAATTTACCATTTATTGCAGCGTATGCCTTGGCTGCCAATACAAGATACTGCGAAGCTCTCGGACCCGCCCCCCAATTCAAATATTTATTTGCCCATGGATGAGCCATCTGTGTATTAGGCCGTGTACGACTTGCCACACGCACAGCGAAATTCAACACAGTATCACTCACTGGCATTTGTTTCTTTATCAACTGCTGAAAATACAAAATTTCCTCAGCGCCCAACATCCTTTCTAACTCTACATCAAAATGCTCAACCGTAGAAGCTATCTCCAGCTCCTGTTCAAAACTCGGATAATCCAACACTATATTAAACATAAATCTATCCAACTGTGCTTCTGGCAAAGGATATGTACCTTCCTGTTCTATAGGATTCTGCGTTGCCAGCACAAAAAACGGCTCTTCAAGAGTATATCTAACTCCAGAGACAGTAACTGCCTTTTCCTGCATCGCTTCCAGAAGAGCGGACTGTGTCTTGGGTGGTGTACGATTTATCTCGTCTGCCAAAATAATATTGGCAAAGATAGGTCCCTTAATGAACTTGAATTTGCGGTTCTCGTCCAAAATTTCTGAGCCCAAAATATCCGTAGGCATTAAATCCGGCGTAAACTGTATTCGCTTGTACTTAAGCCCCATGATACGTGCTATCGTATTGACCAACAATGTTTTAGCCAGACCCGGAACGCCCAATAATAACACATGGCCTCCGCTAAAAATAGCTGTGAGTATCTGGCGTATAACATCATCCTGTCCAATTATAACTTTGTGAATTTCAGCCTCGAACTGATTGTATTTTTCGTGTAAAGCTTTTATAGCTTCGGTTTTATCTTCGTACATAAATGGTCTCATTAATTCTGTATAAAAATAATAAGATTTTTGATTCACAAAAAAAACAGAAAAATTTTTAGCACAAATTTGGCAGTTTTGATGTAATATTTTAGATTTGCACTCGCAAAACTGGTTCTGGTAAATACGGAGAGGTGGCCGAGTGGACGAAGGCGGCGGTCTTGAAAACCGCTGTGGGCGGAAGCTCACCGGGGGTTCGAATCCCTCCCTCTCCGCTTTTTTTGGCAGAAAAAAATTTATTTCTTAAATTTGCAATCACTTCTGCGGGGTGTAGCGCAGTCCGGTTAGCGCGCCTGCTTTGGGAGCAGGAGGTCCCGAGTTCGAATCTCGGCACCCCGACCTTACCCGCGGGATTTAGAGTTCCCGCGGCTTTTTATTTTTCTCCTTCGCGTGTGTTTCGCGTTTCTCTGACAAATGTTATTTTGATTGCTGTTAAATATTATTTCCGCTGATATTTCTTCAACGTGCCTAAAACGGCATTATTATCAAGACAATATTCGCTCTCACTCTCTTTCATTCTCCTGCCCGAGTAGCCATTGCAAGGCAGATTCAAGGCTGGTAAACAGCCCCCGCTCAGGCCTGGTAAAACGCTCCTTAGCCGTAGAAACGACATTAATTACAAACTCTGAAGTCTCTTTGTCTTTTGGATAGACATAAGCTATTTTCTCGAGGTCAAGCTCTGAATAAATAGGCGAAATGTTTCTTATTATCCACTTGTCAAGAACATCAGTGTGTGGATAAACAGATTCGCTACCATCATGAATCAAAAATCTTTGGGTCAAAGTCTTTTACATATTCATGCGCCCGGAGCATCTGCATCTCATACTCATGTATAATTAACTCATGGACAGAATCTTTCAAACGGCTCATCATCACCGAATCGTTCATATCCACAAGTATCTCAAAATATTTATTCGACTCTATAATCTGCATTAACTTGTTATAATACTATTTGTTTCGTTTTGTAGTGGGCTAAAATACCACAACTAATTTATCTCAAAAGCCCCAGAAAAGAATATGGAATAAAGTAAATCTTTCTAACTTACCTGTTGCTAAGAAATAACTTTACAAAATTATATAAGTCTCAAGAATCATGATTTCACTGCAATATCCTGTGGAATATAGCTTCTTATCCTCTGTGCAATTTCCTCAAATTGTTCCTGTGTAAGCTTCATCTTAGGAGCAACGATACATACCTGTGGCTCGCTCGTGAAAGGTACAAGGTGTATATGTGCATGCGGTACTTCTGTACCAACTACCATAATTCCAACACGTTTACATTCAATAGCCTGGTCCAGGGCACGTGCTACTTTCTTGGCAAAGACCATCATGTCTGCCAACAGCTGATCATCAAGGTCAAACAAGTAATCTATTTCTTGCTTTGGAATAACGAGTGTATGTCCCTGGGCAACTGGATTGATGTCCAAAAATGCTAAAAAATTATCGTTTTCTGCAACTTTGTATGCAGGAATCTCGCCATTGACGATTTTTGTAAAAATTGATGACATAGCCTTAATTTTTTTGTGCTAATTTAATTATTTACCATAAAAAAATAAAGCTGCTCAGAATATATTTACTGCCAACAAATTCGATATAATGCAGGGTTTTAAATCTTTATAAATACAAAAACGCCTCCAAACGGGAGGCGTCATAAAACCCTAAAATAAAGCGCTATGGAATACTAAAAGTCTATAAAGATATATCGATAATTTCGAATTCCAAGACCCCAGCAGGCACCTTAATCTGCGCTTTTTCTCCTTTTTTCTTGCCAATCAAGCCCTTGGCTATCGGGGTATTAACAGAGATTTTGCCTGCTTTAAAGTCGCTTTCGTTCTCCGGTACAATAGTGTATTCAATAACCTGGCCTGTCTTGAGGTTCTTTAATTTTACCTTGTTCATGATATTAACCGACTCATTGCTAATCTGTGACTCGTCAATGACCCGAGCATTACGTATTCGAGCCTGAAGCTCTGATATTTTCAGCTCGAGCATTCCCTGAGCTTCCTTGGCAGCATCATATTCTGCGTTCTCAGAAAGGTCGCCCTTGTCACGGGCTTCTGCTATCTGCTGGGAAATTCGTTTGCGTTCAACCGTAGTAAGGTATTCCAGTTCTTTCTTCATTTTTTCCAGCCCTTCCTTGGTAACGTAATATGGCTTTTGTTCTGACATAGGCTTGTGATTTTGTTTTTGAAATTAAATAAAAATAAATCCCCACCTACTGTTTTGTCTCAGTGGCAGGGACATATTTTCTTTTTGCAAAAATAATAGTTTGGTGCTAAAAAGCAAAATCATTTGCTCACATTAAATCTAATATGTAAAATGTCTCCTTCCTGAACAATGTAATCTTTACCTTCTAAGTAAAATTTACCAGCCTTTTTGACCTCCTGTTCTGAACCATATTTGATAAAATCATCGTAATGCATCACTTCTGCACGGATAAAGCCACGCTGTATGTCTGTATGGATGACTCCGGCTGCTTGTGGTGCAGTGTCGCCACGGTGTATTGTCCAAGCTCGAATTTCCTTTGGACCTACTGTAAAAAATGTCTGCAATTTAAGCAATTTATAAGCAGCGGCTATCAGGCGATTTATGCCTGGCTCGGTCAGTCCGGCATCCTTGAGAAATTCTTCCCTGTCCTGGGGATCAAGCTCGGCTATTTCCGCCTCCAGTTTTGCCGCAATAATAATTGTTTCAGCTTGTGGGTCGTTTTCTCTGACCCATTGGTCGAGAATCTGGCTGTATTTGTTTCCTGTTGCTGCCGAATCATCGTCCACATTAGCTACATAAAGCACTGGCTTCATGGTCAAAGGGAACAGTTCCATGAGAATTTCCAGTTCGTTTTCCTTAAGCTCCAGTGTACGCAGGTCTTGAAAGTTTTCCAGATGTTCCTTTGCTCTTTTGAATACTTCCACTTGTTTCTGAAGGCTCTTGTCGCCGAATTTAGCTTTTTTCTCAATTTTTTCCAGGCGCTTTTCAATAGACTCCAGGTCTTTTTGCTGTAATTCTATCCTTAGCTCTTCAATATCTTTAACCGGGTCAACAGGTCCCTCTTCTCTGGGCACATTTGGGTCATCAAAACAGCGTACTACATGCACCAGGGCATCCACATTACGAATGTCATTAAGAAAAGAACTCCCAGAACGTCCACTACCCTGACGCAAGCCAGGAATATCCACAAATTCTATTGTAGTGTGAACTATTTTCTCTGTTGGCTGTAGCTCGGCAAGCTCATAAAGGCGCTGGTCAGGAACTTTAGCAGTACCAAAATTTGATTTTGTAGCAAAACCCAGTCCTGCTTCTGCCTTTGTATCCGAAAAACAGTTGAATATAGTTGTTTTACCGCTATTGGGTAGCCCGACAATCCCTACTTTTAGTCCCATAATGCTATTAATTTTTTAATCACGCAAAGTTAATCATTTTTTCAAATTACCAACAGACAAAAGAAAACCGCAGTCTGATAGCCTTCCTCTTTGGAAAATCTGCTGGCAAATCGCTTATCTACAGCCAAACAACAAGTAATGAAAAATTTGTTAGTCTCAGCTGCTTTGATATTTTTGTTCTGAAAAAGCTTGAAATTCTCGTCATGGATATATCTACGGTTATCATTCTGATAATAGCCGGACTACTGGTTGGCTTTATCAACACCTTAGCTGGTGGGGGGTCTGTTATCTCTTTGTCAACGCTTATACTACTGGGCTTGCCTGCTAATGTGGCAAACGGAACGAACAGAATTGCTATCCTGATACAAAACATTGGCGCTGTCGGGAACTTCCGCCGTCATAGTGTTCTGGACTCTCGCAAAGGTCTCATCTTGTCCATCCCAGCACTAATTGGCGCTGTCATTGGCTCGTGGATAGCTGCTGATGTTAACGAACAAGTAATTAGCAAAGCCATAGGTATCATACTGATACTCATGTTGTTTGTCATAATTTTCAACCCCAGGAAATGGATAAAAGGCGATGAGAACCTGCAAAAAAAGAAAATAAGTGTGGGGCAAATTGTCCTGTTTTTCTTCATTGGCATTTATGGCGGTTTTATTCATATTGGCGTGGGCTATGCTTTGCTGGCAGGTATTGTACTGAGTGCAGGTTATGACCTGGTCAAAGGCAATGCTATAAAAGTTTTGATTGTGCTACTGTGGACACCCCTGAGCATACTGGTTTTCTGGTATCACCACCAAATTGCATGGGGATATGGCTTGATTATGGGCATTGGTAATTTTCTGGGTGCATTAATAGCCTCCCAACTAGCAGTAAAACGTGGGGCTGGATTTGTACGGCTAATCGTCATTATAGTAATAATTTTCATGGCCGCACATCTACTCGGATTCATTGACCTGAAAGAGTGGATAAAACTGCTGTGAATTAGCGTATTGACATGAATTTAAGACAATTACTCCCACTCAATAGTTGCCGGTGGCTTACTGCTTATGTCATAAACAACGCGATTAACGCCTCTGACTTCGTTAATTATTCTACTGGAAACGCGAGAAAGAAAATCATGCGGTAGATGGGACCAGTCAGCAGTCATACCATCCACGGAATTTACTGCACGCAGGGCTACCACACTCTCGTAAGTGCGCTCATCTCCCATGACGCCAACGGTTTGCACTGGCAAAAGCACTGCAAAAGCTTGCCACACCTTGTCATAAAGTCCATTTTTCTGTAGCTCCTGGATAAAAATATGGTCAACTTTCTGAAGCAAGCTGACTTTCTGGGGTGTTACTTCACCAATGATTCTTATTGCAAGCCCAGGTCCGGGAAACGGATGGCGGTTAATAAATTGTTCTGGTATTCCCAAAGCCTGTCCCACACGGCGCACCTCGTCCTTGAATAGCAGGCGCAAAGGCTCAATAACCTTTAGGTTCATTCTCTCGGGCAGTCCACCAACATTATGATGTGATTTTATGGTTTGTGCTGCATAGTGCCCCACAGCACTTTCTATAACATCTGGATAAATAGTTCCCTGCGCTAACCAACGTGCATCTTTTATCTTAGAAGCCTGCTGCTCAAAAACTTCTATGAATTTGTGTCCAATAATCTTTCTTTTCTGCTCAGGGTCAGTAACACCGCTGAGAGCCGAGTAAAATTCCTGTTTGGCATCAACACCCAAAACATTAAGCCCCAGGGAACGGTATTTTTCGAGCACCGTCTCATATTCCTTGTATCTAAGCAAACCAGTATCCACAAAAATAGCTGTCAGCTGATTGCCAATAGCTCTGCTGAGCAAAAAGGCTGCTACTGTAGAGTCAACGCCTCCGGATATTGCCAAGATTACTCTGTCCTGTCCCACCTGTTGCCTTATCCAGTCTATGGTAGTGGTTATAAAAGACTGTGGTTGCCAAGTATCCTTAGCTCCACAAATGTTTTTTACAAAATTGCTTAAAATATCTTTTCCATGTATTGTGTGGTAAACTTCGGGGTGAAATTGCAGGGCAAATATTTTTCTTTCTGCGTTTTCAAAAGCAGCAACAGGTATGCTCTGTGTCTGCGCCGTAACTTTAAATCCCTGTGGCAATTGCTGGATATGGTCTGAATGCGACATCCATACTTGCTCGCCGTCACGCAGACCCTGGAAAAGCTCAGAATGGCTCTTTATCTGAAGATATGCACGTCCATATTCCCTTTTGTCCGAACGCTCCACCTGTCCACCGAAATACTGGGTTATGTATTGTGCGCCGTAACATATACCGAGCATCGGCACTTTATCTATTATTTTTTCCAGCTGCACAGTGGGATGGTCTGGGTCATGAACAGAGAAAGGACTACCGGATAAGACGACTCCACGCACAGAGCTATCGAGCTGAGAGAAGCGGCCAAAGGCAATGAGCTCGGAATAGACTCCAAGCTCCCTTATCTTCCTGACTATCAACTGAGAATACTGTGAACCAAAGTCAATAACAATAATTTTATCGTGCATTGGCTTGTTTTTTTACAGGACATTAATTGCGATTAAAACGTCTTTTGGTCCAGTGGATAACTATACCAAAATTTTGCATGTTTTCCTTCAGGAAATTATTAACCTTCTCTTCTGCGACGCTACGAGAATCGGGATAGAAAATAGTCATGCCAGAGAAGTCATCTTTCTGAAGTGATTTGTGAGCTGCTGCTGCGTCCAATCTGTCTATAGCTTCACGACGCTCAAGCTCAAACAAAATTTCCTTTAGGATATTTTTCCTATCCTCGCCCTGTTCTGGGTTAGATTTCAAGTCCCAAACAATAAAATTGCCAATTGTCATTAATTGTTCGTTGGTCAACTGATCAAAGAATTTCTCGTCCATAATTTCTCTATTTTTATTTAAAAAATATTAATGAAATGATAATACCTATTCCAAGTACAAATACCACAACACCTGTTATCCTATTGATAATTACCAGGAAACGTAATCTTATTTTATGTCTAAATTTATTCACAACAAAAGATAATGTAAACCACCAAGTACAAGCCCCGGCAAAAAGAAAAATCAAAAATATAATAACATCAAAATTTGTCGTAACTATGTCATTAATACCAAAGCCTGCGAAAAAACTACCAAAACCAATTATAGTAACAGGATTAGAAGCAGCTATCAATATGCTTGAAGCAAAGTCATTTGCCAGCTTAGCCCTTGTAATATTTCCACGGCTTCTATACTGCTTAATAGTATCGGAACGATAGATCTTAATTCCAGAAATCACAAGAAAAAGCGAACCAATAATCCCCAACGTTATCTCATGTCTCATCATAAAATCCTTGATCATAGTCAGTCCCAATACTGCCACAGTAGCATAGAACAAATCTACTATTGCAGCTGCAAGTCCAATGGTGAACCCTGATAATAAGCCACCATTCATAGTTTTCTGAATTGATAGCACAGCCAAGGCTCCCACAGGCATTGAAGCAAACAAGCCTATTAAATATCCATGTATTATAATATCAAACACAAATAATAACTTTATTCTGTTAAGAAGCGATCTAACAATTGTTGTTCATTAAGCTCCTTAGCCATTGAACGGACCACATCCAGTGGCATATCATACAAATCCAGAACCATGAGTCCGTCAACACAATAATTGAAATCAGGGTCAACATTAAAGGTCAATACTTTGGCTCCCAGACTAATATACTTTTTGTACAACACTGGCAAACGCAATCCATTTTCTATCTCCTTGATAATATTGTCCAGTTTATTAATATTATTGCCCACTTCCTTGAGCAAAATATCCACATCAACCGACTTAATCTTTGATTTGTAGGGCATTCGTGGCTTGACCAGTCTTGTCATCTCTGGATTTGAATAATATTTTTCAAAAAATCTGACAATAAGTGTCTTGGACAGTTCAGAGAACTTAACGCTCATAGTTACAGGACCAATAAGATATTGATATTCAGAGTTTTTCAGCAGGAAATATAAGATTCCTTTCCACAGTAAGAAAAGCGACAAAGGCTTGCGCTGGTATTCTGGCACAATAAAAGAGCGACCAAGCTCTAAGCCACGGCGCATTATTGGCAGAAAATCCTTTTTGAACTTAAACAAGGTCGATGTATAAAAGCCACTAACACCAAAACGGTCGAGAATTTCGTCCCCGCGTCCTATGCGATATGCACCCACAATTTTTTTGTTCTTATTATCCCAAATAATGAGATGATGATAATACAAGTCAAATTCGTCCAGATCCAGACTTTTACCAGAGCCTTCATCGAGTCGGCGAAAAGTAATCTCTCTGAGCCTGCCGAGCTCAGTAATCACATCCGGTATAACATAGGTCGGGGCTACAAGTACATCCATCTCATTAACAGAGAATTGCAAATATTCCTCTTTGGCATTTTCGATTTCCTTTTCTATAAGCTTTGGGTCAATAGGTTCTGCTATAGGCTCGGGCTCTGTTGTTGCCTGAACGTGTGGTTTGTGCAGAAAATCGAAAGCTGATAGCTCCAGACCAGCACCCAGAGCAAAAGTCTTTGAGCGTAAAAAACGGCTCGCTGTCTGTGAGTCATATTTTTCTAAGGTTTCTGGCGATATTGGCCTACCTATACGTATAGGTATCTGCGAGTTAGTCTTTTTGCCCACCTCGCGTTCCAGACGCAAGGCCTGAAAAACCGGATGAACAATACCCAAAATGTGGAAAATAAAACTATTCTGATTGTTTATGAATACAGGTATTACTGGTACTTTGCTAATCTTTATCAGCCGGATAATATCCACATCCCACTGCGGATCAACGACCACATTTTTAGTGGGATTATATTTTGCTGGGTTTAGAGCAGGGAAAACGATTATTCCACCACCAGCATTCAAATGCGAATAAATTCTCTTCAGATAGGTTATTGTCGAAAAACTTGCTTTACTATCAGGCAATGGTAAGGATATCTCGTTAACAGGCTCAATTTCATAATACTTACGCGATATAATAAGCTTGACATCAGGTCTTTTCTGGGAAATTACACTGTAAAGTAAAAAAGCATCAACGCCACCCAAGGGAAAATTTGAAACAACTATAAAGCTACCCTCTGTCGGAATATTACGAAGGTCTCTGGAATCGACATAAGCCGATAGATTTAACTCCTTCAATATTGCGTCAACAAATTCAATAGCAGCTTTATGGCGATGAGTCCTATAAAGTTCATTTATCCTTTTAAAGCGTACAAAATTGGTCAGAAATTTAAGCGTAACATCTGCAATGGCATGACCAGAAATAGGGGTTAAATCATAAGGTCTAATTCTTTTTTTCATAAGCATTTATTTAGCAACTGGAGCCTGTGGAAAAACATAACGGTCCACAGTACTTTTATCACCTAAGCGAACAGAATATGATGCTTTGAACCTCCCACGTGCAATAGCACGTAACCTGTTGCGAAGCATTGTTTTTCGCAGCTGAGACAAGCGGTCTGTAAAAAGAACACCATAAGTATGATCGTACTCATGCTGTAAAACCCTTGAGGGCAGCCCCTCGATTACCTCATCATGATATTCAAAATTCTCATCATAATACTGAATATGAACCTTATCCTTGCGCACCACATCCTCTCTCACTCCAGGTATGCTCAAGCAGCCTTCGTTAAGGACAGTATCGTCCCCCAAATATTCTACAATCTTGGCATTAATAAAGACCCTCTTGAAACCTTCTGCTTCGGGGAAATCATCAGCATAAGGCGAAGCATCAATAACAAAAAGCTTGATAGCAAGCCCAATCTGCTGCGCTGCCAAGCCTACGCCATCAGACTCATACATCGTGTCAAACATTCTATCAATCAGGTCATTTAGTCCTTCATAATCTTTGTCGATGTCAGCACCGACCTTGCGCAAAACTTTGTGTCCTATTATATAAATTGGCATCATAACTGCAAAGTATTTAATTGAATAGACAAAAATATAGCCTTTTTGAGAAAAAGACTACCAGTAAAGTTTATTTATAGATTTTTTAATATAAATAGAATTCTCACGTCTAAACCTGGTCCCCATTTCACCCAATATACTTTCATGCTTGCCAAGCACCAAAAAACCGTTTTCATTCAACTCATCATAAAAGAACTTAAAAAGCTGGTTCTGCAAATCAGGGTCAAAGTATATCAGGACATTACGGCACATAATTATATCAAAATTAGTACCCAAGATATTAATTTGTTTAACCAGATCATGCTTTGTAAAATATGGAATCTTACGATATTTCTCTTTAACTATGTATTTTGATGTCCTTGGGTCTAAGTCAAAAAAATCTTCTATATGTGGCTTAAAAGAAAATTTCTCGAAAATCGCTTCAAAATTTTCCTTATATTCCATAATATCCTTTTCTCTGTATTCGCCCTTTATTGCCACTTCTAGAACTTTAGAATTAATGTCTGTTCCAAAAATCTTTACCCTATCGAGCAGACCCATCATATCCATCAGAAATAGCATAGAATAAACTTCCTGACCATTAGAACAACCACTTGACCAGATGGTAATATTCTCATAATCAAGCATATATTGTACAATAAGCTCTCTGAGCCTTATCCAAACATCAGGGTCTCGAAAAAATTCTGTCGTATTAACAGTTATCTCTCTTACAATTTTCTCTAAAAAAACTTTATCAGATACTATCTTAATTATCAACTCCTTAACGTTAGCAAAATGGTAATCAGAAATAATCTTCTCCAAACGCCGTGTAAAAGACTTTATAGAATAGCTTGAAAAATCATAATCTGAAATACTCCGAACAGCCTCTACAAAAAGTCTGACTTCTTCGTATGTTGGAATATAGCCCATTAATCCTTCATATTTTGGTATTGTTCCAGCAAACGTTTAAAGAAATTCTCCCACTTGTTTT
This sequence comes from Bacteroidales bacterium, assembly GCA_027015275.1. Lineage (GTDB taxonomy): Bacteria > Bacteroidota > Bacteroidia > Bacteroidales > S143-33 > S143-33. The sequence continues at coordinate 11,332 of JALWCU010000062.1, forward strand.
GTACTTTAAGCACCTGCTCAATCACTTCACGCACACAGCCCCTACCTCCCGGCTTATCACAAATATAATCTGCTACCTGCTTTATCTCAGGTGCCCCATCCATTGGGCAGGCAGAAAAACCAGCTGCCTTCATCACATAATAATCAGGCAAATCATCGCCAAGATACAAAACCTGTTCCGAGCTAAGCGAATACTTCTCTACAAATTTCTCAAAAAAATATAGCTTATTCTGCCTCGCCCCCATATAAATGTCCTGCACACCAAGATTGGCAAAACGCATTCTCACTGACTCATCAACCCCACCAGTAATAATAGCAACTTTGTAGCCTTCCTCGAGCGCTATCTTGACTGCCAGGCCATCTTTGGGGTCCATCACACGGAAAAGCTTGCCACCATCGCCTACCAACATAAAAGGCGAAAAAACACCATCAACATCAAAAGCAAACGCCCGTATTTTCCGCAGCTCCTGTCTATAATTCATAAAAAAATAATTTATTTACATAAAAGTGTGAGCTTCCACGCAGGGAAATTTGGCTCTCCTGCCTCAATCTCAAAAGTAACTAAACTATCCGGATATGGCAAATTTATTATATACCGTGCAGTATCCGAAAAAATTCTCATCTCTTTAACAACTTTCTGCGGTCCAATCGTCTCTTTGGGTCCCTCATATATTCGCAGAAAATCTGAATGGAACATTTTGTTAAAACGAAAATGTATTTTACTGACTTTGTGGGGATAACGGAATGTCTGTATATAAGTGTGTACACTGTGCTCATATATTCTCACACCACAACCCGTATCATTGGCTATTTTCAAATCCTTTATTTTTACCCAAATAGTGTCTGTCCTGGCGGGGACAAAACGCTTGTGAATAGTATCTTTATTTCCGATAAAAATATCGAAACTCTTTGGCGTTCGATCTTTTACATCTACAGCAAAATATCCTGAATCATAACGAAGTTCATGCTCAAGCGTATCAGTCTTCAAATAAACCGTAACATCATTTACAGGAAATCTATCGTGAGAATAAAGCACATAGACCTTTGCCTTGTATGGCTTGAACTTGGGAAGTGGCTGCTGAACTTTTGCCGTATCCACTTCTGCTTGCTTCTGCTGCTTATGCGTCTCCATTTCAGCAGGCTTATATAGCAAAAAGACAACGGCTCCAAGAACCAGAAATACAGACAAGATAAGCAGGTACAGCAAGCTCTTCTTAATTACCATTTTTTTCTTCTGCGACAGTACAAACTCAAAGTTTGTCTGCTCCGTACAATCCAAGTCAAAAGAATAATTCTTGCGTCTAAAAATAAACTCTATGCGCGGATTGTCATTACAATCTACTTTTTCGAAAAAAGCATATCCATTTGCGTCTGTCACACAATGCTGCCAATCTGAACCAGTAGCCAGCTTTACAGACAAATTCATGATAGGCTGTTCCTGCGTCTCCCGCAGCTTAATTGTAATATCCTTCAAAACCTTCTGTGCAACATGCGAACGAAACACAATCTCAAACCGCTCTCTGTCATACTCGATTGTCTTCTGCGAAACAGGTCTTCCATCAACCAGATGCTTTACAATTATTGTCTCTGTAGGCAGCAAGTCATTGATAACCAGAATCCCATCTTTGTTCGTTTCCTTCTTTATCCTGCGGTCTCCCATCCACACCTCTATCTGAGCATTTACAAATGGCTGGCCATTGGCATCAAGAACCTTTATTACCAAATAATTACCTTTACCTTTATCTCCTCTAAAAATTATAGGCAACTGCGTGTCTTGATTCACAACATAAGTTTTGACTATCTTTCTTGTCCCTGTAACCTTTTGCTCTACGGTTATTTCGCTGCCGAATTCAATTTCTCCGAGCTCTATAACGCCCTGATTATCCGTCGAGTATTCCTTTTGTTTGCCGTTTATTGCTATTTCCAATTTAATGTTAGACAGCGGCTTATTATTATGGTCAACTGCCTTGAGCTGTACCTTACCACTTTTTTCCAGTCTAAGATCAAAGAAAAAAGACTGCCTATCTACGACAAATGTCTGCGTATTGATAACATGATCTTCTGATTTCTGGATTACTGTGAATGACGACAACAGCTCTATATCCTCCAATACAATTTTGCCTTCCTTATCCGTAACATACACCCTTGTCTCGTCATCTATCTTAATCCACACCTTGTAGTCGCCCACGCTCTCCTTGCCACGCCTAACAGTGAGAGTAACATTAACAGCCTTTGGATTAAATAAACCTGCAACAGGATTTACCTGCTTCTTCTCGCCCTGACACCAGTTCGTTATGCAAATATTGCGGGTATTATCATCCGATATTATCAGATAAATGTCATCTATACTCTGAATAGTCAGTAAATTGTCTAATTCACTGACTATCTCACGTTTCTTATCTATACTACCGTATAAATTTATTGCTATTGTATAAAGATTTGTTATCTGGTGCTCGATTAGTTTTTGGAAGTCCTCGACTACATCCTGAGCCTTAGAGAACGAATATATTTTACCTTCAAAGTCAGTGTACCAATTTATTTTTTCATTAGACTTAAATTCCGGACGTGCAAATAGTCTATATGCATCAGTACCAAAGTGTCTTTTCAAAAATACATATTTTCTCTTATACGACTCTCCTATAGTACCTTTGAGACAAATTAACCTGACGCTATCTATATTTGTCGTCGCTATCAGCTGTGCCATTTTTATCTCCAATTTTTTAGGTCTGACAAAGAAATTACTTATTAAAATGATTTCCAAAATTAATAAATCATACTAATTAAAAGGAAAGTTTTATTTTTGTCTAAAAATAAAAAAACAAAAATCATGGCTAAACCTTTGGAAATCACGGATGCAAACTTTCAGGAACAAGTCGTTGATTCGGGCAAATTAGCTGTACTCGACCTGTGGGCAGTCTGGTGTGGCCCATGCCGCATGCTTGACCCAATATTCAAGGAATTGGCTCCCGAATATGACGGTAAGGCTGTCATAGGCAAAGTCAATGTGGACGAAAATCCAGGTATTCCTCAGAAATACGGTGTACTAAACATACCGACAATACTGTTTATCAGAGATGGCGAGCTGGTTGACAAAATTGTTGGAGCCGTACCCAAAAGAGCCGTTGTAGAGCTCATCGAAAAGTATATTTAATGAAAAACTTAAAAGAGATACAAGACCTCCGTTCCGTGCTTGCCCTGGACTTCATTGCCAGGGCTATTGTCGAAGGCTTCATCACTGGCTTGCACAAAAGCCCATATCATGGTTTTTCCGTGGAATTCTCAGAACATAGACCTTATAATGCAGGTGAATCTATACGTTTCATTGACTGGAAATTATACGCAAGAACAGAAAAGCTATTTGTAAAAAAATTCGAGCAAGAAACAAACCTTCGCAACTTCATTGTACTGGACACATCATCATCAATGCTTTTCCCGCTTAAAGAAAACCGCTCAAACAAACTCGAATTTGCTATCTATATCAGTGCTGCATTAATGTATCTATTCCGTAAACAACGCGACGCCAATGGACTGGTAATATTCTCGGATAAAATAGACTTTTTCTCAGAGGCACGGCTCAATGATGCACATTTCAACTACTTAATCAGTCAATTACAGAACCTTCTCGACAGCTACAAAAATTTTAAGGACAGGAAAACAGACCTCGTCTCCACTCTCCACGCAATAGCAGACAGAGTACCCAAGCGTTCACTCATCATAATTTTTTCTGATCTGCTCATAGACAACAATATTCCAGAACTAATAAATGCGCTACAACATCTGCGGTACAATCGGCATGAAGTCATCATCTTTAATGTTATTGACCAAAACCTGGAAATAAATTTTGATTTTGGCAACAGACCATATAAATTTGTTGATATAGAAACAGGCGAACAAATTAAGCTCAATCCTCTGAGCATACGAGAGCAGTACCAGCAGGACATTACAGGATTCTTTAATGAAATTCGTAGCCGCTCTGCACAGGTCAAAACAGACTTTGTTCAGGCAGATATTAACAAAGACTTCAGCGAAGTACTGATTACATATCTACTCAAACGTCAAAAACTTTTTTGATAAATGAATACAGAAAAAAAATACTACTCAATAAGCGAAGTAGCTGATATACTTGGCGTTAATCAATCAAAAATTCGCTACTGGGAAAGCCGCTTCAAGCAGTTTATCAAACCACGCCGTAGCCGCCGCGGCGACAGAATGTTTTCTCAAAAAGATATCGAAAATCTCAAAGTCATAAAACATCTTGTCGAAGACCTGGGGCTCAAACTCAATGGCGCAGAGCAATATCTGAAACATCACAAAGACGAACTCGAAGCTAAAATGGTGGTTATCAATAAGCTTAAGAATATTAAAAGCCTACTTGAAGATTTACGCGACTCTATAGAATGAGCAATGAAATTTGAACACTTTCTGAGCTTGGTGGAAGTTACTTATTTTCATCTCTTTTACCGAAGAGTTTGGCACAGAGTTTCAAGTGCCCCGACTGCCGTGCAGGGTTAACGATAAGTCGTCCTGGCGGACTTATGGTTGTTGTGAGCTTTTTGTGTGAGTCCAGATAGGGATAGTCTCTTGTTTGCCCACAATGGAAATCGAGGTTATTGTTGGTTTTGTAGAATAGTCCCGATAGGGACGACCTATTGTTTGCCCACAATGCAATGAAATAAAATTGTGGGTATATGATTTTGCGGAAGCAAAAAACAAATCCCGATAGGGACGACCTATTGTT
>JALWCU010000063.1 GCA_027015275.1 Bacteroidales bacterium
AATCGACCGTTATGGCACACTCGATAGTTGTGGCGGTGGACAGACACACAGGAATAATCTTATCCTTTCTTTTTACACAAGAACAGCAGATAATGCTTCTTTGAAAAATGAATTTTACTTTTCTGATTATGCCTTTGACCTTCATTCTAATTTTACATTTTTCTTGAAAGACTCGATAAATGGCGACCAAATACGACAAAGAGAAAAACGCCGCCTCTATGGCTACCATCTGCTCTACAGCCAGAGAAACACTGTGGGCAAGTGGCATTTGATTTCAAAACTGGGTGCAGAACTCAGATATGATGACATTGACAACATTGAGCTTTCTCACACAAAGAACAGATACCAGCTTCTGAACAGAATAGAACTCGGAGACATTGACGAGACAAACATTAATGCTTTTGCTCAAGAAATTATGCAAAAAGATTCGTGGGTAATAAGACTGGGGGCCAGACTTGATTTCTTTGATTTTGTTTATCAGAACAAACTGTCCAAAGACTACAAAACCATAGGGGTCAAAAAGTCAATATTACTGCCAAAACTAAGCATTATTTACTCGTTGAGTCCAAATGTACAAATATATCTAAAGGCTGGCAAAGGATTTCATTCTAATGATGCCCGAGTTATTGCCAAGACAAGGAGAGATATTCTGCCAGCAGCCTATGGTAGCGATCTGGGCGTAATATTCAAGCCTTGGGACAAAGCACTTGTAAATCTGGCTCTTTGGGGCTTGTATTTGCAGCAAGAATTCGTATTTTCGGGCGACGAAGGCACAGTGGAACCCTGCGGCAGGACTCTGCGCAGAGGCGTAGATATGTCGGCACGTGTACAGATACTCAGTTCGCTCTATGCTAAATTAGACGTTAATTACGCTATTCCCCGCTCACTGGATGCTACAGAAGGCGGCATTTACCTTCCACTAGCCCCTATCTGGTCAAGTGTAGGCGGCCTGTATTACAGAAGTCATTCGGGCCTTGTAGCAAGTATTTCATACCGTTACCTCGGCAAGAGACCTGCCGATGAATTTTATAATATGGCTACTAAGCCTTACACTGTGTTCGATGCAGCACTTAGCTATACAAGGGAAAAATATGAACTTGGTCTGAGCATAGAGAATTTGTTTAATACACCTTGGTATGATGCTCAATTCGAGACAACAAGCAGACTACGCGGGGAGTCAAAGCCAGTAACCGACATTGATTTCACACCCGGCACACCATTCGATCTCAAGGCACGTGTAGCAATATTCTTTGGCGGGAAATAATTACGGATAGTATATAAAAAAAGTGCCCGGAACAGGAGTCGAACCTGCACGGCCTTGCGGCCACATGGTCCTGAACCATGCGCGTCTACCTATTCCGCCACCCGGGCATAGAAAAAAATAACCGCCATAACAGCGGGTGTATTGAAAAGAACCTTTCTGAAGTGCCCAGGACAGGAGTCGAACCTGCACAGCCTTGCGGCTACATGGCCCTCAACCATGCGCGTCTACCTATTCCGCCACCTGGGCATCACATCTTCATTAATGCGTTGCAAAAATATTAAGCTGCATGTTAATTTGCAAATTTTTTCCCAAAAAAATTACATTTTATCATAAACTCTAAGAAAGCTCTTTGACATATACACGACGACGTTTGTGCTGGATTTTTTCACTGTACTGCTTCCAGTTGGACATAGCAGCCTGATTAGTCTCAAAAATACCAGTCGTCTCAAAATAACGTCCACCTGCATTCCACAGCTCGCGCTGGAGCTCGCCTATGACCACTGCACCAATGCCAATTTTCCCGAATTTTGGGTCAGCACCGGTCAACAAAATATCAAGTACCTTGGGCTTTTTCAATGCCTTACGGATGTGAAAGATACCAAATGGGAATAGATGACCATTGGCTTTTTGCATGGCTTCTGACAAAGAAGGCAGTCCGATTGTAAAACCAACAAGTTCACCATCCTTTAGCATGACTTTTATGTAATCAGGATTGAGAATATCAATATACTTCTTTGTATAATAAGCTTTTAGCTCATCGTCAAATGGTACCACATAAGGCAAATCTTGAAAGGCATCGTTCAGGACTTCGAACAGCTTGTCCAGGTATTTATCTTTCACCTCTTTAATAGACTTAAGCCGTAATAGCTCGAGACCAAAGCGTTTCTCAATAAGTGGCAATAATTTTTCAGCTTTGTCAACCACTTCTTTTGTGATAGTTATTCTCAGCTCGACCCAATCATTTTCCTTGACAAAACCCAGTCGTTCAAAATGTTCTTTGTAATAAGGTAAATGATAAACAGAAGCTACGGATTGGAGGTAATCAAATCCTTCGACAAGCAAACCTTGTGTATCCAGATTGGTGAATCCCAGCGGACCATGAATTAATTCCATACCATTGTCGCGACCAAAATCTTCAACTGTTTTAATCATGGCATCAAAGACCTCACTGTCGTCATAAAATTCTGGTTTTAATATCCTTACGAATTTTTTCCCAATTTTTTCGTTATACAGGTGATTTATTGCTGCACCAGCCCGGCCAACTACTTTTCCGTCTTTTATTACAAGGAAAAATTTATGTTTAAACTTATGTAACGAAGGGTTATAGCCAGGGTCAATGAAATGATATTCATCCATCTTTAAAGGTGGTACCCAATATTTATTGCCCTTGTAGATTCTGTAAGGCAGCTCAACAAATTCTTTTCTATCCTTCTTGCTTGTAACTTCTTTAATCTCTATTGACATGGTTCATGTTTTTTTAGTGTAAAAACTAAGTAAGAATTTTTTTCCTAAATTAACAAATAAAGTATCAATTTGTGATTGAAGATTAAGTAGTTTTCTTCATTACAAGCATATTAGAATTCTTGGCAACAAAAGATGATATGATGTAAAATGTTCACAAGCATACCTTGCCCAAAAGCAAATTATTACACATAAATAAAACTATAGCTTTTTATAAATCCGGCTTGTTTTTGTATCTTTGGTCTGAGCGCTTGACTAATTACTACTACACGTCATACAGCTTTTTGGATGGCTATTGCCCTGTAAACTAATATATTCAAAAAAAATAGGCAAATCGTGAAAAATCTTGTTCTTATTATTTTATTAATAATTTTTTCGTTGAACCCAGGCAAAGCAATATATCCCACTTTTAGTCATAGCAACAATGACACTGTTTTTTTGGCTAACGGCTATGTCGTAGGGCGTGTGCTGGACATTAGGCATAATCGAGTTATACTCAAGTCTTCTAATGACAATACCCAGTTTATATCTCTGAGAAATATCAATAAAATTTCATTTTCCAACCAATTAGCTCCAAAGATTTTACTCAAGGAGAGCATAATTTTTCGTGGTAAAAAATTGTTCGGGAAGGTTCTGTATATTGATATATTGCATTCTGATGTATTGTTTTATGATTCACAGAGTCTTCAACTGCTGCGACTGCCATTGCTCGAGACATCCCTAAGCACAAAACATGTAAAGGGTTTCTATAAATCAGGCTTTTATATGCGCATTTTTTTATGGATCGCCACTATAACAAATATTATTATTTCAGTATTTTCTTCGTTTAATTCTTATTTAATTGTAGGTGTAATATTATTTTTACTTTCATTACTATTTTTCATCTTGAGCAGACATTATATAAAGCACAGAAAAATAACAAAGAGATGAAACGGATTTTAATATTATTTGCGTTTAGTTTGTTTTTATTTTCCTGCCATTATGATATAGACTCTCATCAGCTTTTTCAGATTAAGCAAGTAAAAAATGGCTATTTGTTAAAAATTTCAACACCTGGCCAGACGCAAATAATACGCCTGTCACGCAAGAAGTCAAGTAATAGTGTACATATACCTGTCAGCCGCATTATAGTATTTTCGTCAACACACATTGGTTTTGTCTGTAAGCTCGGAGAAGAGAAAACTATAGTTGGCCTCGCCGACACATCGTATGTTTGTTGTACTCGCTTGCGCAAAAGGTTTGACAATATTGTGCAGGTAGGTTCGCAAATATCACCCAATTTTGAAAAAATAATGGAATTACATCCAGACATTGTTTTTATCTCAGGTTTTGGCCCATCAGAAAGAGAAAAATTTAAGCGACTCGAACAAGCGGGTATAGCCGTAGTTCCAATCATGGAATATATGGAGTCAGCACCCCTAAGCAGAGCAAAGTGGATTGAAGTGTTCGGTGCTTTTTTTGATAAATATGACCAAGCAAAAAGGATTTATGACAGCACTACTCACAGTTATGAGAGCCTAAAGCACAAGCTATCAATATATCTCAGGTCAGAGTCGCAAGATAGCCCTGTGGTTTTGGTTAATATCCCCTATCGTGGCACGTGGTATATTCCTGGGGGACAGACTTATATGGCACATTTTATTAAAGATGCAGGCGGCATTTATCCATGGGCTGAGACCAAATCTTCAGCCAGCCTGCCTTTGAGTTTTGAACAGGTCTTTGGCAGGGCAAAAAATGCTGATATTTTGCTAAACCCCAACACAGCATATACTCTATCACAAGTCATTGCTACTGACCATAGACTTAGTCTTTTTAAGGCTGTCAGGGAAGGGAATGTTTACAACTTTATTCTGCAGAAAAAAAATAATTGCTTTTCATTCTGGGAAAAGGGCGTTATCGAGCCAGACAAAGTACTCCAAGACTTGATACATATTTTTTACCCTGGGTTAAAATTCTCTCAAGACACAATGTTTTATTACAAAAAATTGAATTGATATGAAATATTTTTTAATAGCAGGTGAAGCATCCGGTGATATACATGGTGCGAATCTTATACGAGAGCTGAAGAAAGTCGATGCAAAGGCACAATTTAGTTTTTTCGGCGGGGACTCCATGGCAGCAGAAGCTGGCACTAAGCCTTTACGACACATCAAAGACATGGCATTCATGGGTGCATGGGATGTGATTAAAAATTATGGTAAGATAAAAGACAATCTTCGAATTTGCAAGCAAAAAATCACCCAATATCAGCCTGATGTAGTCATTCTAATCGATTATCCTGGCTTTAATCTAAAAATTGCACAATTCGCACATAACCAAGGATTTCGGGTTTTCTACTATATTTCACCAAAGATTTGGGCTTGGAACAAAAAACGTGCATACAAGATCAAGCGTTTCGTTGATCGAATGTTCGTAATTTTTCCATTCGAAGTTGAGTTTTACAAAAAATACGATTTCACAGCAGAATATCTTGGCAATCCTACCGTGGACGAAGTATATGGATACCAAAGCGTACCTTTTAATGAAGAGACTTTTATGCGCGGCTATGGGCTTAACTCTCAGAAACCTGTGATTGGACTTTTGCCAGGCAGCCGTCGGCAAGAGTTAAAATATCTTTTACCCGTAATGGTGCGAGTAGCGCAGAAATTTCCAGATTACCAATTCGTTGTAGCAGGAATGAGCCTTCTGCCCAAGCAGCTATATAATGTGGCCAGAAACCTGACAATCATCTGGGACAATTCTTATGATGTACTAAAAATCTCTTATGCAGCTATAGTAACATCGGGTACAGCCACACTGGAGACAGCATTATTCGGTGTGCCACAGATTGTGCTTTACAAAACAGGATGGCTACAATTTCTAATAGGCCGTTTAGTTGTACGAGTCAAATTCTTTTCACTTGTAAATATTATTCTCGGACGTCAAGCAGTTAAGGAACTTTTGCAGCGCTCACTGGTCAAAAGAACGACAAAGGAGCTGGCACGCATTCTGGAAGATTACAAATATTACCGGCGCATACAGGCCGACTACAAAGAAATGGCCGACATTTTAGGACCTGCTGGCTCAGCCGAGAGAACGGCAAGTAGGATTTTTGAGTTACTCTCTACAGAATGATTTACTTTGCAATGCCTTTAGCCACAGCCTGCTTGTACTGACGGTTAATAAGATGTAAAATTAACAAAAATCCAGCTAAATAGAAGCAACTCATTACTGAACTGAAAGTCATTATCCAGGTCTTTATGGTCCAATGATAAAAATATGCAAGAACAAAAACAAGTGCCGAGAGAGTGATATTAACGCTCTGAAGAATAAGGTTATAGTTTAGCTTTTCCAAAATTGTAAAGGTCTGAGAAAAAGTAAAATAGACGAATCTAATAAAAAGCCACGGGGCCAATATTTTGGCAAATAAGCCTGCCATCTCCCAATTATGGCCGAATACAAAAGTAAAAATCGGCTTTGCAAATAAAAATAGCAATATATAGATAGGCGCTGAAGTCGCTATCACCTTGTAAATAAGCTTATTAAATAAATCTTTTAAATGCCCTTTCCTCTTAAGTTCATCGCTAGCCCGCTTGAGATATACATCAGATATAGATTGACCAATGAAAGTAATAGGAGCTATAGTCATTCGATAGGCTAAATAATAAAAACCTAATATTTTAAGATCAAATAAAATCGGCAAAATAAAATTATATGTTTCGACAGACAGACGATAAAGGACATTAGCAGGAAAACTTAATTTTGGGAAATTATCGTAGCGCCTTAGCAGTGCGATTAACTTTACTTTTTTTAGATTATGAATGATTTTGCGATATTTTATACGGAAAAAATTCAGTGTATTACCAGTTATTTGACCTAAACCAAAGCCGTATGTCAAACCAAATTTTATTTTTATTACACCTGCCAATATCTGAAAAATTGCAACCCCAGAGGTACGTGTTATTTTGTTGGTAGCAACTAATACGAATTTCCTTTGCCGAATTAGATAATAATTACTTGCATTAAAAAACAGTAATGAAAAACCTACCAATGCTGTCCATGGTAAAATACCTTGAAGCTTTGGCGTTTTGAGTAGAATAGCAATAGGTCGGGCTGTTGCAAATAATAGTATGAACAGTATTGCATTAACAATAAAAGAAACAAGAATTGTCAGAAAATAGAGATTGTCTGCATCAGAATCTTTATGAGGTAAGACTATGGCCAATTCATATTTAAGCCCAGATAATGTTCCAAGGAAAAAAACTATAAACGAAACAATTGAGAGCATGCCGAACTCCTCGGCATCAAATAGACGCGTGAGAATAGGAGACACAAGTATAGGTATAGACTGAGCAATGGCAGTGCCCGTCATCAATACCAATGTATCTTGCAGAAAGCCAGGTTTTTTCAGCTTCGTAATAATTTTTTTTACCATTACCTAAAATTTACCATTTGACATTTTCGCGTATGATTGGGTTGGTCATACAGCGTATGCCACCGCCGCCACGTGCCAACTCTGAACCTGTTATTGTTATGACAAATTTCTCATATTGCATTGGATCTTTTTTACCGCTAATAACCTGGTCCGCAGAAATGACTTCAAACCCATGATGTGATAATTCTCCTAAGGTATAAGCATTTCTCTCATAGCCTATTACTCGACCAGGGCCAACAGCAAAGAAATTTGCGCCGCTGTGCCATTGTTCTCTTTCTTGTATGTACTCATATTTAGTTCCGCCGCAGAACAAAGGTTCGATGTCGAATTTCAGTTTTTTGAGAGCCGAGAGAAGGTTATTTTCCTCTGAAAATTTTACTTTGTCCTTTCCGGTCTTCTCTATATGTATAGTTTCATAACGTCCAGAACGAAATATTACAGGTGCATAAACCATTGCCTTGTCTATATCGAGGAATGTGAAGACCATGTCCAGATGAATAAATGATTCTGGTTCGTGAGGAAGTTCCTGAACAATAATGTGTTTGATATTATCATTCATCATAAAATGTTCCATAACATAGTCAATACCCTGAGTGGATGTTCTCTGCCCAAGTCCAATTATCAACACATCATCTCTGGCGACAAGTACATCCCCACCTTCTATTTTTATACCGTTTGCATCCTTAAGTCGATAGGGACTATGGGCCTTTGTAGAGAGAACAGGATGATAATCAAAGATTGCTTCCATCAGTAAGGCTTCTCTTTCCCTAACTTTATTTGCCATACGTGAAATTAGCACTTTATCTAAGATTGTTACAGAAGAGTCGCGCATAAAAAATAGATTATGAAGCGGTGGCAAAGTATAACGCTCTGTGCTTAGATATTTTGTCAGGCTATTCTTCTGTAATTCAACGCCTTCTATCAGTAATTTAGCAAGTTCTTGTGGGTTTTTGTCCAGAAGAAATCCTTTTAGATCATCGTCTGCTTCCTTTTTACAAATTTTGCTTACAAGTTCCCATTTAACCTTTTCATTCTGGAGAATATCTTTTAGTAAGTCCTGAATTTCAAAAACTGTAGTTAATTTTTTTAATACATCTTTTAGCTGTGCATATTCCTTAGATGCAATAGTCAGGTTCAGTATGTCAGAATAAAGTGCCCTCTGGGCATTACGAGGTGTCATGTTCTCTATTTCCTGACCTGGCTCATGTATTATGACGCCCTTAAGTTTGCCTATTTCGCTTGTTACATTAACTCTTATTTTTTCCATGCCTAATAGTCTTTGTTTTCCGCAAAAGTATAAATTTTTAGGACTTTATGAATACATTAGAGCATTTAACTTTTATTAAAGTAACTTTTCCATACATTGGCCGTCGAAAGATAAGTCAAATATGAAATTTATAACTATGAAGAAGGGAATTTTAGTGTTGCTTTCCGTATTTTTATTTGCATTTTCTCTTAATGCTGATAATCATAACGTTAAAACAATTCAAGCCAAGTACTTAACAGGCAAAATCAAGATAGACGGCGTAATAAATGAACCTGCCTGGCGTGATGCTCCAGTGGCTACAAATTTTGTTCAATTTGAGCCTGACAATGGTGGCAAAGCTTCTGAGCGAACAGAGGTTAAAGTACTTTATGACAACTCTGGTATTTATATTGGCGCTGTCATGTATGATAATGCGCCAGACAGCATTCGAATGGACTTAAGCAAAAGAGACGAAGACGCTATCGCAGATATTTTCTCTGTGTCTATCGATCCTTTTAATAACGGCCTATACGCGTTTACGTTTATGGTTACAGCTGCTGGCGTGCAGTCTGATATGAAGATAACTATTGACGACATGGACCGTAACTGGGATGCTGTATGGGATAGCGAGGTCTCTCGGTTTGATAAAGGCTGGATAGCAGAAATAAAGATACCTTATAGTGCTTTGCGTTTTTCAACGGCAAAAGTGCAAACATGGAAAATTAATTTTTACCGTATTATAGCACGTAAGATGGAGATTGACTCATGGCAGTTTGTTGATAAGACCAAGCCAGGTATTGTTAATCAGTACGGACTTTTGACAGGACTGAAGGACATTAAACCCCCTCTTCGTCTGGCATTTATGCCGTATATTTCTGGTTATGCAAATAATGTCAATGGTAAATGGGCTTATCTGACGCACGGCGGAATGGACCTTAAATATGGCATTAACGAAAGTTTTACACTGGATATGATGCTCATACCTGACTTTGGTCAGGTCGAGTCTGATGATAAGGTGCTTAATCTTTCGCCATTTGAAACCTATTATGTCGAAAAAAGGCAATTCTTCACCGAGGGAAGCGAACTTTTTAACAAGGCAGACATCTTTTATTCTCGAAGGATAGGCGCTCAGCCTCTGGATTATTCTAAGCCTTACAACGAACTTAAACCCAACGAGATAGTAGAGTCTAATCCCTCACAAACACAGATACTTAACGCCACGAAAATAACAGGCCGTACCAATCACGGATTAGGTGTAGGCTTCTTGAATGCTATCACTGCACCTTCTTATGCTTTGATTAAGGACACTGTCAGTGGAGACGAAAGAAAAATACTTACTCAAGGCTTGTCCAATTACAATGTTATGGTTCTGGATCAGAGCTTGCCGAACAACTCTTATGTTTCATTGATAAACACTGATATGTATGTCGCTGGTGGGAGACTGTTAGCTAATGTAAGCGCCACTGAATATCAGCTTAGATTTGCAAAAGGATTAATAACACTCAAAGGCAAATCAGCTCTTAGCCAGAGATATACAATAGACGGTAAACCGCAAATAGGATACAGAACCAACATAGAAATTAAGAAATCTAAAGGTAACTTCCAATACGGAGCCGAAACAGATATTATGAATGATAAATATGATATTAATGACCTGGGCTTTCTGCGTAGAAACAATAGCATAGAAAACAATGTATTCTTGAAATACAATCAGGTAAGACCAACGAAATACTTTCTAAATTGGTCAGCTCGGCTAAGTTATTCTTATAAAACACTTTATCAGCAAGGACGTTTTGAGAGCTCATCAATACATGGCAATGTCTTTATGCAGTTCAAGAACTTGTGGCACATGTATATTTTTAATTATACAGAGCTTACTGACGAACATGACTGGTACGAACCGCGTGTATGGGGACGTTTTTACCGCAATCCCAGAAACACATTTTTTGTCATAGGCCTTGGCAGTGATCCATCCAAGAATATAAGTTTTAATATTAATGCTAATGCCTTTTATGCTAACAAAGATAAACATGGCTATTCTATGAATAGTGGACTGACACTGCGCCTTTCTAATCGTTTCAATGTTAATTATTCCTTTAATTTCTCAAAGGCTAGCAGATTCGGCTTCGTTGATTATGTGAATTATGACACTATTTACTTTGGCCTTAGAAATGAACAGACCTTGACAAATACGATTAACCTCCAGTATAATTTCACAAACAAACATAGTCTGAACATGCGTTTACGCCATTACTGGAGTATTGCAGACTATAACGATCAGTTTTACTTTCTCAAACCAGATGGTTATCTCGAGCCCTCGGATTTTAAAACAAATGCTGATATAAACTTCAATGCCTTTACGATTGACCTAACATATACCTGGAACTTTGCACCTGGTAGTGAACTCACTGTCATGTGGAAGAATCAGATTTACACTACTGGCCAAGATATAGACTATAATTTCATTAACAACTTGACGAATACTATTAAATCACCGCAATCTAATAGCTTTTCTATCAAGATTTTATACTATTTAGATTGGACATATTTCAATCACAACGTAAAACCCAAGATAGCAGAGGCTTTCAGCAGATCAAAGAAAAGACTTTTCTCGTAATTAGCAGGACGTTATCACATAAGAAGAACGGGAAGCATTGATTGCTTCCCGTTCTTCTTTTCCTGTAAATATTTTATCTAAATATATTTCCATCTCTATTCAAAATCAGGCTCGAAACGACATTGGCCAAGCTTGGCGCATAGCATTTCGACTTTTTCGCCCTGAAGACGACGACGGATAAGAGTCTTGACATAAAATTTGTAAACATCAATCTGAATCTTGTTGAGCACCTGGTTTGCAAATGCCTGTAACAACAAAGTTTGAGCCTTTTTCTCGCTAATCCCGCGCGAGCGCATGTAGAATAGCGCTTCCTTGTCAAGCTGGCCTGTAGTAGAACCATGCGAAGCTGCTACATCGTCATTGTATATAACCAGATGTGGCTTGCTGTGAACTCTTGCAGTCGGCGTCAGCAGGATATTGTTATTCAGCTGATATGCCTGACTCTGCTGAGCTCCTTTGTCAATAAGTACTTTTCCATAAAAAACAGCACGAGCATTATTGTCGATGATATTGCGGTAAAACTGCCGACTTGTACTTCCACCGCTTTTGTGATGCACAAAAATCGTATTGTCATGCACCTGATCATGGTCAGGCATTGTCATACCGTTTAGCTCGGCATAAGCATCTGGACCATTGAATGTTACACGCAGATCATTGCGCATTATTTTCCCACACAGTGTAATTGTATGCGAATAAAATTGCCCACCCTTCTCTATTTCGACATTGACCATATTTGTATGGAAACTGTCATAGCCTTCGCCCTGGAAAATGTTGAAATCCAAATAAGCGTTTGGCTCAACGAAAATTTCTGTAACACTGTTATTGTAAATATAATCAGTGCTCAAAGGATGATATGACAAAAGTATTGAGGCTTTACTACCATGGCCACCAATAATAAGGTTTCGTGTCTGAGTAATGATTTTTTGGTTTTGACCATCAGAGAAATTATAAATGTGTATGGGATTTATAACACGTGCATTATCTTTTATCCAGATAAAAGCACCATCTGAAACATAGCGTGTGTTAAGTGCTGAGAAAAGATTTATTTTGTGAGCCTGGGTACGGTTGAAGTATTTTTCGAAAACTTCTGGGAACATGTGCCGTGCCTCTGCCATGTTAGAGAATACAACAACTTTACTGCTGTCTAAAATTCTTGACAAGGAAGGTACAAAGTGCCCATTGACAAAAACAAGCAGATTAGAATACATACCGCTGATATTGAAGCGCTCAATGATATTACGCTCAATCTCTATCTTGTTCCCATAATGGAATGTATGCTCCAGCAGTCTCTTGAGGCTTGTCTTGCGCCAGTCTTCCATTTTAGTGTGTGGTATCTCAAGCTGTGCAATTGCTTGGTCAACTTCTTGCTGAAGGCTCTGCGATGCCAATGGTTCGCCGTTATCCTTGATAATATCAACAAGTTCTTGTTTTGTGAGATATTTATTTTTAGTCAGTGTTGACATAGCTAATAAGTTTTTAATTAGACAGTTTCACCTTTTTTGATCCAGTCATAACCTCTTTCTTCGACTCCCATAGCCAGCTCTTTGTTGCCGCTCATGATTATTTTACCTTTGTATAGAATGTGCACTTTGTCTGGCACAATATAATTAAGCAGTCGCTGGTAGTGTGTTATAAGCACGAAAGCATTATTTTTATTTTTTATTTTGTTGACGCCAGTAGCAACTTCACGCAAGGCATCAACATCGAGTCCAGAGTCTATTTCGTCGAGAATAGCCAGTTTTGGGTCGAGCACAGCCAATTGTAACATTTCGTTCTTCTTCTTTTCCCCACCCGAGAAGCCTTCGTTAACAGAGCGGTTCTCAAGTTTCATATCAAATTCGAGCATTTCCTTTTTTTCACGTAAAAGACGCAGAAACTGTGCGGCTGAAGGTGGCTCGAGACCACGATGTTTATAAATTTCCTCAACAGCTGTCTTGAGGAAATTAACCAATGTAACGCCAGGTATCTCAGTAGGATGCTGAAAGCCCAGGAACAAGCCTTCTCTTGCTCGCTCTTCTGGCTTCATTGCCAGCAGATTTTTACCCATAAAATAAGCTTCGCCACTTGTGGCTTCATATCCAGGTTTACCAGCCAGTACCGAGGCAAGTGTACTTTTGCCAGAGCCATTAGGCCCCATAATTGCATGTATTTCACCCGGATAGACTTCCAAATTTATTCCATTAAGGATTTCTTTACCTTCGACTGTTGCGTGTAGATCGATTATTTTAAGTAATGGTTCCATTGTTTAATTTGTTTTTTGATTTAATTGTTTTTTTTGACCTGATTTTAACAGGAAAAAGCCTAAAGCTAAAACTAAAATTATACTAGCAATTGATAAAAGCAATAAAGGTGACATTTTATCGTATTCAAGAATAATAACCTTACGAGTAACGGCTATCAAAGCCACAAGTAAAATGTATTCGGCATGGAAAATATCTTCCTTTAGATAAAGCCTAACCGTCTCGAAAAGCTCAAGGCTAATCAAAACATTGAAAAATAGCTCAAAAATCTTAAGTAATTCTTTTTTTTCGAGCAACAACTCAGAGACAAGCGATGACATGTATAATTCTTTTGCCACATAAATAGTAAGCTCAATGGTGGAAAACAACACGACAATGCCCATAAGAAGCACTAAAACCATTATAATGCTCTGCTCAAAGATATGTATTATTTTATTCACCTTTTCTAGCATGATCTGTTGCTTTAACCTACACTACCTTCGAGTGTTATTTCGAGCAGCTTCTTAGCCTCTGCTGCAAATTCCATAGGCAGACGGCTCATGACTTCCCGTGTAAAACCATTGACTATCAGTGCTATAGCCTTTTCCTCATCCAATCCTCTTTGCTGCAAGTAGAATACCTGTTCATCTGAAATCTTGGAAGTTGTTGCCTCATGCTCTACAGTTGCCGTAGGGTTGTCAACTTCTATATAAGGAAATGTATGAGCTCCACATTGGTCGCCGATTAGCAAAGAGTCGCACTGGCTATAATTACGGGCGTTCTCTGCATTTTTACGTACTTCTACGAGTCCGCGATAAGAATTATTGCTCTTTCCGAGCGAAATACCCTTGGACACAATACGGCTATGTGTGTTCTTGCCAATGTGAATCATTTTCGTCCCTGTGTCTGCTTGCTGATAATTATTCGTTACAGCCACTGAATAAAATTCACTCACACTATTATCGCCCAAAAGTATTGTGCTTGGGTACTTCCATGTGATAGCAGAACCTGTCTCGACCTGTGTCCACAGAAGTTTTGAATTATCACCTTTGCAAATACCGCGTTTGTTAACCATATTGTAAATACCACCTCTACCCTGCTCATCACCAGGATACCAGTTTTGCACAGTAGAATATTTAATTGTAGCATCTTTCATTATAACAAGCTCTACCACGCCAGCATGTAACTGATACTCATCGTACATTGGTGCAGTACAACCCTCGAGATAACTGACATAGCTACCTTCGTCGGCAACAATCAGTGTTCTTTCGAACTGTCCTGCTTCCTGAACATTTAGCCTAAAATATGAAGACAATTCTACTGGACATTGAACACCCTTGGGGATATAAATAAAAGTTCCGTCTGAAAAGACAGCAGAATTTAACGCTGCAAAATAATTATCAGTATATGGAACAACAGAGCCTAAATATTTTCGAACCAAATCCGGATGCTCCTGAATAGCCTCACTGATAGGCATGAAAATAATGCCCAGTTCCTTAAGCTCCTTGCGAAAACTGGTATAAACCGAGACACTATCTAAGACGGCATCTACTGCCACACCAGCAAGCGTTTTTTGTTCTTCAAGCGGAATGCCCAGTTTATTATATATATCCTTAATATCATCTGGGACTTCTTCCCAGCTTTCGTACCTTGCAGCAGATGTGGGTTTGGCAAAATAGCTGATAGCCTGAAAATCAATATCTTCGAACTTCAGGTGTCCCCAACGTGGCATTTCTAACTTTTTCCAATAATTATATGCCTTTAGTCTAAATTCGAGTACCCAGTCTGGTTCGCCTCTCATTGCAGAGATTTTTCTGATTATCTCTTCGTTCACACCTGGGGGCAAAACGTCTTCCTCAATGTCTGCGTGGAAACCTTCTTCGTATTTTTTGTTTTGCAGGTCTTTTATAATCTTATCTGAATCACCCATTTGGCTTACATTTTGTTGTTTTAAGTAGCTATTGAATTTAAAAAAAAGACCTCCTTGTCTTTTTTTTGCCAAAAGAAATGTTTTTGTTGTAATTAACCAAATTAAATTTTAAAAATTGTCTAAAAAATTCTATTTTATTGAACATAGAAAGCTAAATTTTTAAATACTTATACTATGGGTATATTACTTCACATCCATCCAGTTACGCCACAGGAAACTAAGATTCTTAAAGTTGTAGAGATTTTGCAAGATGAAGGTATTGCTATTTATCCCACAGATTCTGTTTATGGCATGGGGGCAGCAATAAACAGCAAATCGGCTATTGAGAAGCTGGCCTTACTCAGAGGCGTCAAACCGCAAGATGCCGAGTTTTCATTGTTGTTCGCAGAATTGGAACAGATTGTTGATTATGTCAAGCCTATGACAAAAGAAGTTTTCAAAATACTTAAAAGAAATTTACCAGGACCTTTTACTTTCATTCTTCCGGCAAGCAAGCGTATTCCAAAGCTTCTGGAAAATCGACGTAAGACAATAGGCATACGCATACCAGACAATAATATTGTTCGTCAATTAGCATATCATCTTGGCTTTCCTCTGGTCAATGCATCAGTGCACGCAAAAGACGAGGTTCTGGAATACCAAACAGACCCATCGCTGATATGGGAACGCTATAAAGACTTGGTGGACGTTGTAATTGACGGCGGCTTGGGTAATAACGAGCCTTCGACAGTCGTGGACCTTACCGAAGATGAGCCTGTTATACTGCGTCAAGGCATCGGCGAGCTCAGGCTGTAAAATTTTTATTTAAAATATTTTCTAATAAAGAGGCTGTCCTTTTTGTGGGGACAGCCTCCTTTTGTTTCTCAGAATGCAGATGAGGGTGCTAGCCGGCAAGTAAGAT
>JALWCU010000064.1 GCA_027015275.1 Bacteroidales bacterium
GCTCTGGACTCTCTTACATTTAAAATACAAAAAGCATATCAAAGCCGAAAATGGACGTCCTGGCGCTGGTAAGAACATGACAGGGGCAAGGGGCAAAGATATAATAATCGAGGTTCCTCTCGGTACAGTGGCTAAATATGCAGACACAGGTGAGACCATACTGGAAATCACTAAGCATGGCGAAGAAAAAATACTTCTGCCAGGCGGAGAAGGTGGCAAGGGAAATACTAACTTCAAAAGCGCTACCAACCAGACCCCACGCATTGCAACGCCTGGCAAACCTGGGCAAGAAGCATGGATCATTCTGGAGCTCAAGATACTAGCTGATGTAGGCCTGGTAGGCTTCCCAAATGCAGGAAAATCGACACTGCTCTCTACTCTGACAGCCGCAAAACCAAAAATTGCAGATTATCCTTTCACCACATTAACCCCTAAGGTAGGAATCGTACAATACAGAGAGCACAAGTCATTTGTTATGGCAGATATTCCTGGAATTATCGAAGGAGCTGCCAGTGGTAAGGGACTGGGCATAAGATTTCTACGGCATATTGAGCGTAATGCTGTGCTGCTTTTTCTCATTCCTGCGGATGCGAAAGATTATGAACAACAATACTCTATCCTGTTGGGCGAACTGGAGAAATATAACCGGGATCTTCTGAACAAAAGACGTGTAATTGTCATATCCAAGGCTGATCTTCTGGACCAGGAGCTTAAAGAGGAGATAAAAAGGAGTGTAGATTTTGACGCACCATGGCTGTTTATTTCTTCAGTAACAGGCGAAGGACTCACACAGCTCAAAGACAAGCTCTGGGAAGAAATTAACATAGCCCGAGAAATGGAAAAAATACCAGAACAAGATGCCCACAGACGCATAAAAGGTTCAGATATTTAGTCCCACAAACGCTTGGCATTTTTTTCTTCCTTTTTCCAGAAAGCCTGCGTCAGGTCAATATCAAAGTAATTAGCCAAATCCAACAAATACGCCAGCACGTCAGCAAATTCTTCTTCCAAATTTTCAAGTCCACTGTGTCCATGCTCGGGACATAGTCCACGATGATAACGAATTGCCTTTGCCAGTTCGCCCACTTCCTCAGAGAAGAGCAAAAATAATTCTAAGTCATTATTCTTGTCCCAACCACGCTGTTTAACAACATCTTTGACATAAGACTGAAGCTGCTTTAAAGTATATTCTTGAGATAATTGCAACATAATTATTGTTTTAAACGTTTATTAATTTACAATTATTTTAAATTAAACTTTTTTCTTAAAGGTTTTGAATAGTTAATAATTTTAAATCATAGCTTTGGCTCTGCCAAAGTAAATATTTTCTCATGTATAACGTAATAATAAAGGATTTTGCAAATCTAACATTTAATAGACAAAAAAATATTCTGACCATAAAACTTCTGGCCAAGAAATACAGCATAAGTAAAATCGAAAAGCTCTATAGTATTATTGCTCAACTTATTTCAGACGATAATATTATTCTTATCCTGGACAATAGCAACAGTAGCTTTCTAACATCGGAATTTAGACGTAGTTTTCTGAACAAATTGCGGCAAATCAATGTAACAGATTTAATTATTGTGAGTAAAAATAAGTTGCAGAATGTATTATACAGCATTTTTCGACCTTTCTCTGTCGTTGATAATGATATTAGCATACAGATGGTTCGTACTCTTGAGGAAGCTATTAACTTTTCCAACAACCTGTAGTCATTCCAAAAGTAACTTAGTGAGTATCACATTAAAAAGTAGTATCAATACGTCGCTATTGACCACTGCCTTTGTGCTTGCCCGTCCCACGTCAACAGCACCACCTTGTACATAATATCCTTGATATGCAGCAACAGTAGAAATTATAAATGCAAAAATGCTCATTTTTATAACGGAATACGTTATATAAAACGGATTAAAAGCATGGTGCAAGCCGTAAATATACTGTGCTGTAGTAACGTCGCTCGTGAGGAAAGTAGCCAGATAGCCTCCGAGTATCCCGACCACCATGCTCATCAAGGTCAGAAGCGGAAAGAAAAACACCGTAGCCACAAGCTTAGGCAGAATAAGATAGCCAGCGGAATTAACGCCCATGATCTCCAGAGCATCAATTTGCTCTGTTATGCGCATAGTACCAATCTCGGAAGCTATGTTAGAGCCTACTTTACCCGCTAATATCAAAGCTATCATTGTAGAAGAAAATTCTAGCAACATAGAGTCGCGTGTGCCCAGCCCAATTACATATTTGGGCATAACAGCCAGAGTAAGGTTATATGCAGTCTGCAAGGTTATTACAGCTCCCATAAAAGCAGAAATTACAATAACGAGCAATATCGAGGACATGCCGAATTTGTCTATCTCACGTATAATCTGCTTAAAGTAAGGCTTGGGTTTCTCTGGCTTCTGCACGCTTCGCAAGAGTAGCAGAGTATATTTGCCAGTATGATAGAAAAAATTCAGTAAAGGGCTTATCAGTAACAGTACTATTTTCTTTTTTTGACCTGACTCCATGCTGTGTATAATTTTTGGCTTTCGTATTTCCAGGCAAAACGCTTGGAATAAAGATAACGTTTATGTTTCTGTTGGCGCAAATTCTCAATATCATCAATGACATCTGCTATTGCTTCTATCAGGCTATCGATGTGTGGCAGAACGATTTTTCCCAGATTAGTATGCTCAGAATAAAAAATACGATGACTAATGGTATCAGTAGCCAGAGCAAATAGACCTGCCTGTGCAAAAAGATAAACCTTGTTTGTCAGGGTATAATTTTTTTCAGGTGAAATATATGCAAGATAAATAGCCAGTCCAATATCGTAATTAGCTATCTGACGTATTAATTTATCCACTGGCATAGGATCGTGCAAAACCACAAAATCACGATACCGAGGAAGGATGTTCTCTGCAAACCGCTCTGTTACCTCTCCAAAGATATTAAGTCTAATCTGATCCTTGAATTTTTCCAAAGACGGTAAAATAAGTTCCAAATCCACAGAGTAATCAACCTTCTGCGAGAGCCACACAAACTCTACTTTCTGGCTCAAAGATGGACGGAAAACAAATAATGACTCATCATAGCTGCTGGCAAGAGAAAAATTATATGGTATGCTCGTCAGAGACAGAAATTTGAGTAATTTCTCGCCGACCATCTGCGTGGAATAGGTCAGATACAAAGCATTTGGCAAAATATTTTTCAGCAGAAACTTAATCTTGTGGAACTCTATTTCCGAAAGATTAATATGTTTCTCAGCAACAAAACTTGCCGAATCATAACCAAAAGGCTTGGAATATCTACGGGCAGCCAGATATACAGGCAAAAGGCTAGCAAGTCCACAGGCAACGATTAAATCATAGCCCCTGGCGATTTTCTTAATCTTTCGCCATATCTGAAATGACCTGGTGTCCATAGACATACCGGTAAAATATAAATTACGTGGGAAAATCTTTTGCAGCAGAGACGAAAACTTCTGAACGACAAAGGAATACAAACTATTTCGTTTTAAATAGTAATAATGAATGGGATTTACTAATTTTACATGCTGCTGTTCAATATGCTGGCACCATGGGTCGTAAAAGGCTACCAGATCAGAGAAATAAAGCATATTTTTGGCGTAAAAAAGCTGCTGAAATACGCGTGTATCATGTGTGAGATTGCGGTCTGTAACAAATAAAATCTTCATAAAATTCTTTTTTTCTATGATTCACAAAGATTTAGGTTTAATACTAAAACAAATAAAATATAACGACAAAAGCAATATTATCACAATACTTACACGAAATTACGGAAAAAAATCTTTCCTTCTATTTGGAATAAACTCCAAAACAAAGGGTAAGCTACTGAGAAATATTATCAATCCACTCTATCCTGTGCAAGTCGTTTTCTATCTCAAAGAAAACCAGACACTTGGTAAAATAAAAGAAATCTCACTTGCTGACAATTACCAGACTATCACGACCTCGTTCGAAAAAAAGGCTATTCTCATGTTCCTAAGTGAAATTCTCACCAATACTCTCATGGAAGGCATAGAAGACAGTCAGATGTTTGACTTTATAATGCGCTCCATACAACTGTTAGACATGGCAGAGAACAATTTCGCAAATTTTCATATATTATTTATTCTCAAGTTATTAAATTATCTCGGTATAAGTCCAATGAACAATTACAGTCAACAGTTGCCATTTTTCAGCATAGACCAAGGGCATTTCGTATCCATTTATGAAAGTGGCAAAACACTTGACCTGCGACGTAGCCAGCTACTAAGCCGGCTACTGGGTATGAGTATAACTGAGCTGGACAAAGTAAAGTTAAACCACAGCGATAGAAATGCACTTCTGCATTTTCTGATCGATTACTTAGGATTTCATGTTGACAAATTCTCTGGTGTTAAATCACTGGATATACTCGAGGAACTCTTTGATCAATCAAGCTAAGCTCTGCATATCAACGAGTTTCTTGTAATACCCACCCAAGGCGATAAGCTCATCATGTGTACCACTCTCAATGATTTTACCATTCTTTAGAACATAAATACAATCTGCTGTTTTGACAGTGGATAATCTGTGAGCTATGACTATAGATGTTCTGTTGCGCATCAGTTTATTAAGAGCATCCTGTACGAGCTTTTCGCTCTCAGTGTCCAGAGATGATGTAGCTTCATCAAGAATAAGAATTGGTGGATTCTTGAGCACAGCGCGTGCTATACTAATGCGTTGCTTCTGCCCTCCAGAAAGTTTGTTACCTCCTTCGCCTACGTATTCCTGAAAACCAGCTGGTTTCTCCATTATAAAATCATAAGCATTAGCAATCTTAGCAGCACGTATCAGGTCTTCTTCGGTATATTCATCTACACCTATGGTTATATTATTTTCTATTGTGTCATTGAACAAAATGGTATTCTGGTTCACAATGCCAAAAAGATTACGTAACTCTTTTATTTTCAAGTCTTTTATATTTACTCCGTCTATATAAATTCCGCCTTTGGTTACATCATAAAAACGTGGAATCAGATCGACCAGAGTAGATTTACCAGCTCCTGACTCACCGACAATAGCTATAGTACTACCGTGCCGTATAGTCAGATTAATATCGCTCAACACCTCTTTTTCATCATAGCTAAAGTGCACGTTCCTAAGCTCTATGGACTCTGTGAATTCCTTGATAGATTTGGCATCAGGCTTTTGTTTGATTGGGTTTTCGATTTGCAAAATCTCCTTTATTCTTTTCATCGATGCCATACCTTTCTGAAGTATGTAATAGGACTTGGTAAGTGCCTTGACCGGTGTAATCAACTGTGAAAAAACAACAAGATATGCGATAAATGCCTCGGAAGTAAGAGTCGTCTTACCTGCAAGTATCAGGCTACCACCGAAATACATTATCACTATTACCACTATTGTCCCCAGAAATTCACTCAGCGGACGTGAAAGGAAAACACGTCTCTCTACTTTCTTCATCAATTTATACAGGGAAAAAATCACATCCGAGAACTTATTCAAAATCTTGTTCTCTGCATTAAAGGCTTTAATTATTCTCAGTCCAGTGATAGACTCTTCGGTCTGTGCCATGATAGTACCCAATGATTGCTGCACTTGATAAGAACGACGCTTGAGGCTCTGGGCTATTGAGACAATAACATAACCTACTACTGGTAAGAAAATTAGTACAAAAATCGTCATGCCCACGCTCAGGTAAAACAAGTAAAGGGTGAAAAAGATTATGGAAATAGGATCACGAAACAAGAGATTGTGAATGGCTTCTGCTGCTTCTCTGACCTCCAACGTGTCATTAGTCAGACGTGTAAGAACATTGCCTTTCCTCTCGTCATTAAAAAATCCTATAGGTAGGTTAATTATCTTGTGAAAAAGGTCTCTCATCAAATCACGTACAACGCTGTTCCTTATGGACGCCATAACATAGCGTGCAAGATACAAGAATCCATTCTTGAGAAAACTGGCAACTACAACCATTATGCTGATGAACAAAAGAGCCTCAACAGCCCCCTTGTTGATAATAATTTGTGATAAATAATAATTTAGATTGTGTATAAGCACACGTGAATTAAATGCCCAAGGTTCGAGGGTTGTAATCAGTTTGCCCGGATTAAACAAAACACGCAAAAATGGAATGACCATTGTAAAAGAAAACAGCGCAAAAATCACTGACAGGGCATTAAACAAGATATACAAGATGGAATTTACCCAATATTTCTTGACATACGATATAAGCAAACGAAAATCATTCATGGTACATAAAATTTAATAAGCACGTCCTTTTTTACCTTCGATATAATTGACAAAAGCAGTGTTGACTACCTTATTACCGCCGGGTGTGGGGAAATCGCCTGTAAAATACCAATCTCCCACGTGGTCTGGTATGGCTTTATGCAAGTTCTCTATTGTCTGAAAAACAATTTTAATATCTGCATTTATCTCACCGGTCTTGAGAAGCTGTGCGATTTTATCGGCTATCTGTTGATCGCTAAAAGGCTCGTAGAGCTCTTTTACAAAGTTTGTTACTTGCTCTTTGGGTAGGTTTTGTTGCTCTTTGCACTTGAAATAAACTTGCCGGGTGATATAATGTTTCCCAGTCTCATTAAGTAGCTGTATTGCAGCCTGAAAAGCTATCAAATTCTCAAGGTCGGCCATGTCAATGCCATAACAATCAGGATAACGTATCTGTGGCGCTGATGAGACTACTATAATACGCTTGGGATGAAGCATATCCAGTATTCGCAGTATGCTTTGTTTGAGCGTAGTACCGCGTACGATTGAATCATCAATGATAACAAGGTTATCCTGACCTGGCCGCAGTGTTCCATAAGTTACATCATATACATGACGTACCAGGTCTGCACGGTCTGCCTCCTGGGTAATGAAAGTTCTGAGTTTTATATCTTTAATAGCTGTTTTTTCCACACGTGGATATAATGACATGACTTTCTCCAGATTCTCACGTGTGAGTTTACCTTGTTCGCTGAGTTTGAGAATAGCGTCTATCTTTTTGTTAATAAGGTATTCCCGGACGCCTTCTATAAGCCCGTAAAACGCACTTTCGGCTGTATTAGGTACATAAGAGAAAACTGTGTTTTCTATGTCATAGTCAATGGCCTGCAAGACCTGTGGTACTAATAGTCGTCCCAACATTTTACGCTCACGGTAAATCTGAGAATCGCTACCACGTGAGAAATAAATTCGTTCAAAAGAGCAAGATTTTTTCTCTTTGGGTTTATTTATCATGACTTGCTGTGTGCTTCCGTTTCTTTTTATGATAATAGCGTGTCCCGGCTTTATTTCATTTATATCCTGTTCGGCCACACCAAAAATTGTCTGAATGATAGGTCGCTCGGATGTAACGACCACTATTTCATCATTTTTGTAATAAAAAGCAGGTCTAATGCCCCACGGATCACGTATGACAAAAGCATCACCATGTCCTATAATACCTGCCAGCGCATACCCGCCGTCCCAATGCTGGCTTGCCCTGTGCAAAATATCTTCCAGGTTCAGGTCTTGTTCTATCATAGCTGCTGCTTGCTGGGCTGTGTAGCCCTGGTCAAGAAATTTCTTTTGTAGCTGCTGATTCTGCTCATCGAGGTAATAACCAATATTTTCCAGAATAGTTATTGTATCGGAATATTCGCGGGGATGCTGGCCTTTTTCCTGTAGCTCCATGAAAATCTCGTCAACATTTGTCAGATTAAAATTTCCGGCAAGTGTAAGCGTCTTGGACTTCCAATTACTGCGACGGAGAACGGGATGAACAGAACTAATATCATTTGCTCCGAAAGTGCCATAACGAAGATGCCCGAGCATTACCTCGCCTACAAAAGGTAGATTTTCTTTAATCCATTCTACATCGGCGTCTATAACGCCTTTTAGTTTATGCTGAATATGTAGGTTTATCTGATTAAAAACATCACGTATTGGCTCGCGTGCATTGGAACGTACGCGAAAAACATATTCTTTGCCAGGTAGTGTCTCAAATTTTATCGACACGAGTCCAGCGCCGTCCTGCCCGCGATTGTGCTGTTTCTCCATGAGCAAATAAAGCTTGTTGAGTGCCCACAGATGAGAGCCGTATTTCTCGACATAATATTCCAGGGGCTTGAGCAAACGGACAAGCGCTATGCCACATTTATGGCCTATGAATTCTGACATTGTTTCGTGGATTTAGTCCGCCACAAATGTAAAAATAAATATAAAATATGAGGCTGAAATATTCTTTTTTCCTTAAATCAATACAATACATTGCCCCAAGCCAACTATCAGAAAAGCCGTGCAAGAGATAATCACTCCTGCACGGCTAAGGATACGATTAATCTGCGTTTTTGTAGTGCGATTGTCATAAATAAATAATCTAAATTTCTATGAGAAAGCAATATTCAATGCAGCACTTTTTTTCTGTGTAAGAATCAGCACCTTTTGGACGATTTGACAAATAATCACTATTTCCTAAACCATTCTTCGCCTATGAATCAGACTTTTTCTTCAGGATGCCGAGACTGATAACTTTGCCATGCCTGCTCAAGTAAACGCTTCTCATCGGTAGTAATATCTGTGGGTATCTTGTATTTGACTTTTACATAAAGGTCTCCGTGGCGTCCTGGTTTCTCATAAACTGGCATACCCAGACCACGTAATCTGAGCGTATGTCCATAAGGAACGCCCTGTGGAATAGGCACAACCACTTCCTTTCCAGAGAGTGTACGCACCTTAGCTTTGCCACCGACCATGACCTTAAATACATTTACTTCTACATCTGTGTAAAGATCGTCTCCCACGCGCTCAAACCTAGGATGCGGAAGTATTTCCACGCGTACGAACAGGTCGCCTGGATGCCCACCAGAGTATGGGCTCGGCTGGCCCTTGCCTTTTATACGCAAGAGTTGGTTGTGCCGCACGCCAGGCTTGAGCTTTATACGCAGCTTCTGCCCATTGACGACTATTATTCTCTCGGTTCCTGTATAAGCTTCACTCAGGGTTATTTCGGCTCGAGCATAAATATCTTCGCCTTTGGTTGGTCTCTGCTTCTGGCGGCTCTTGGTGCGGCCCATCCCACCAAAGAACTGCTTGAAAAAGTCAGAAAAACCTCCTGAGCCAAAATTGCCGAATAAATCCCCCAGGTCAAAGTCTTCGCCAGTAGTATAATAATACGAACCGCCGCCAGGATTAAAACCATTAAAGCCTCCGAAACCAGCGCCAGGACCGCGGCCACCATTGTAAATCATGTCATATTTCTTGCGTTTCTCGGCATCACTGAGTACATCATAGGCTTCGGCAATGTCTTTAAACTTTTCTTCGGCTTTCTTATCACCTGGGTTTTTATCAGGATGATATTTGAGTGCCAGCTTCCTATAAGCTTTCTTAATTTCGTCAATACTTGCATCAGGACTGACACCCAGTATTTTATAGTAATCTTTAAACTGCATATCTGTTTTCGTTTTTAATGTTTATTCTGCAATCAATCTGGAAATAATTTTGCTGTTTTACAACTTTTTAAAGTACAAAGATTTTTGTTTTTGGTCAAAAAAATTCTAAATTTGCAAACTGCAATTAAACATGAAATATGTCAAAAAATCGCATAACCATGAAAAAAGGTATTCATCCAAAGAACTATCGTCTGGTAGCTTTCAAAGACATCTCCAATGGTCATGTCTTTATTACACGTTCAGCTGTCAAGACCAAAGAAACAATCGAAATTGACGGTGTTGAATATCCGCTGGTAAAGCTCGAAATATCCGACACATCTCACGGTTTCTTTACTGGCAAAAAGAAACTTATCGACTCAGCCGGACGCGTTGATAAATTTTACAAGCGCTACCAGCAGTTTAGCAACAAATCTAACGACGAATAACCCATTTAGCGGTTATCAGCGCTCTGTTATTACTCTGCCGCGGTGTCAGTGGCAGAGTATTTTTTTATCAAAATACCCTTAACTCACATATTTATCCATGCCTGTCCAAAGACCAACAAATAAGTCAAAGAACGTCAAGATTAATATCCTGACTCTTGGCTGCTCCAAAAACATTTATGATTCTGAGCAACTTGCTACCCTGCTTAGCAAAAACAATGCTAAAATAGAATTCATTGACAATCCGTCACAGGCTCAGGCAGACGCTCTAATTATTAATACATGCGGCTTTATTCTAGATGCCAAGGAGGAGAGTATCTCGACAATACTGGATGCTATAGAAGTTAAAAATCAGGGACTTGTAAAAAAAGTCTTTGCAATGGGTTGCCTTGTCCAACGATATAAGAAAGAACTAACTGACGAAATGGCAGGTGAAGTTGACGGATTTTTTGGTGTTAATGAACAGGAGCAGATTATAAAAAGTCTGGGGCTGAACCCAATCAGAGAGCTGCACGGAGAACGACTATTGTCCACACCTTCACATTTTGCTTTTCTGAAAATATCCGAAGGCTGCGACCGTCAGTGTGCTTTCTGTGCCATTCCACTCATACGAGGCAAGCATAAATCACAGCCTTTTGAGCAGATTATAGAGCAAGCACAGTATTTATATTCTATTGGTGTTAAAGAATTAATACTCATCGCACAAGACACAACATATTATGGTATAGACCTTTATGGGCGACAACGTTTGCCAGAATTACTCGAAGAGCTAGCAAAAATTGGCTTCCCATGGATACGTCTCCATTATGCTTATCCTACTTCTTTCCCAATGCAAGTGTTGGACGTAATGAAAAATTATCCAAACATCACACACTATCTGGATATACCTTTTCAGCATATTAGCGATAAAATGCTCTCCATGATGAGACGCGGACACACGAGTAAAGATATTTACAGAATCATCGACACCTTTCGCAAAGAAATACCAGACATAGCAATCCGTACTGCATTTATCGTGGGGCATCCGGGTGAAGAGGATCAGGACTTTGATCAGCTGGCCAAATTTGTAGAACAAATGGAATTTGACCGTGTGGGCGTCTTCACATATTCACATGAGGATAATACTTATGCCTGGCAGCATTATCAGGATACCATAGACGAAGAGACAAAACAGCAGCGAGCAGCACAACTGATGGAAATACAACAGCAAATCTCGCTAAAGAAAAACCAAAACAAAATAGGGACTATACAGAAAGTATTGATAGATAGACGAGAAGATAACTATTTTGTGGGACGTACACAGTATGATTCACCAGAAATTGATGATGAAGTACTTGTAGAGGCAAGCCATGAAATCAAAATAGGTCAATTTTATGATGTCAAAATTTATGACGCAGTAGAATTTGATTTGTTTGGGGTTTTGAACCAATGATTATTATTCAAAATTAATGTGTCCCTGAAAATAAAAGTCACAAAACGTCCTTCGATGATAGGGACTAAGGCCATATTTCATCACTGCTTCCCTGTGTTCTTTGGTGCCATATCCCTTGTTTCTTAGCCAGTTGTATTGTGGAAACTGCTCGTGCAACTTTATCATATATTCATCTCGGTGTGTCTTAGCCAGTATGGATGCCGCTGCTATACATGCATATTTGGCGTCCCCTTCTACTACTGTTTGGAAGTCTATTCCATTCAGGGGCTTGAATCGATTTCCGTCCACAAGTATCATTTCGGGCTTCACTGTGAGCTTATTCAGAGCCATGTGCATGGCTTCGAGAGTGGCATTGAGAATATTAATCTTATCAATGCGCTGGTTATTAATACTTGCCACAGCCCAAGCCATGGCCTTTTCTTCGATATAATCCCTTAGTATTAGTCGTTTTTTCTCACTAATTTTTTTGGAATCATTAAGCAAAGGATGGTCAAATCCTCTGGGGAGAATAACGGCAGCAGCATAGACCGGGCCTGCCAGAGGACCTCGTCCTGCTTCATCTACACCAGCCACCAGTATTTGATCAGAATAGATCTCTACTTGCATGCACAAAATTTTATTCAAAGCTAAAAAATTTTTTCAAAAAAAACTTGACATTATGAACTTATGTTCATAACTTTGTTACAGAAAAAATAAAGTAAATGGCACGACCAGAAAAAAATAGAAACATACACGAGCCGCCTTTATACACAGAATTTAGACCTGTGGGTTTTGGAGCAGCAATGGATGCAATAATAATGTCCATAGATGAATATGAAGCAATTAGGCTAGCGGACAAAGAAAGTTTGACACACGAGCAGGCTGCCGAAGAAATGGGCATATCACGCCCCACTTTCTCACGGCTTCTGGATGCCGCACACAGAAAGCTGGCAGATATGCTTGTAAATGGCAAAAGACTTGTCATAGAAGGTGGGAATGTAAACTTTCGTTATATGCTGGTCAAATGTGCTGATTGTGGACATATATTCAGAACACGAAGCGACCATATACCTGATACATGTCCTGTATGTGGGTCAAAGAACCTGATAATGATGGCGCCTCCATTCGGACGAGGACGTGGATATGGCCACGGTGGAGGACACGGACGTGGAAGACATGGCCGTGGCGGCTCAGGCAAAGGCAGATTCAAATAAAACTTAGAATAAAAATGCTCTTTATAAACCTTAAAAATTAAAAATTATGCCTTGGGGAGATTGCACAGGCCCTTGGTGGGCTCAAAATGGAAACAACTCACAGCCACCAGCAGGTAATGGCTGGGGCAGAGGAAGACGCGGACCGGGTCGCGGAGCTGGAAGAGGATTCTTTGGAAGAATCTTCGGTGGTAGAGGACGTGGCTGGTTCGGCCCACGTACTAATTACAACAATCAAACAGGAAATGGTTGGTTTGGAAATGGACAAGGTCCTAATCCAAATAACCAGTAATTAAACCCAAAAACCTAAAGCTATGCCTTGGGGAGATTGCACAGGCCCTTGGTGGGCTCAAGATGGTCGCACACCACGTCGTGGTGGGCGGTTTGGCCGTGGCTGGGGATGGGGCGCAGGCCCTTGGTGGACAAATGATCCTAACCAGCCGCCTTATGACAAGGAAGCAGAAAAGGCTTATCTAAAGAACCAGGAAAGCTGGCTTAAGCAGGTTCTGGAGAATATCCGTAGCCGTTTGAACCAGTTAGACCAAGATGAGCAATAATCTAATTGCCCATTAGTTCTGAGCTTTTTCAGGTATGCTCTCTGGCTAAAAAGTAAGGCTGCCCCGCTAACTAAGCTATGCCTTGGGGAAGGATAGTAACAGTGCGGCGGCAGCCTTTTGATATTTTGCAAAGTTAATAATTCTATAGCATATTGCTGCTTAATAAATTACTTTTGTTCAAAAAAATCACCAAAGCAATGGACCACAACGTATTCCTCGCCATAAAAATAGAGCTTGACAAAAATCTAAAGGCAATTTACTATGACATAAAAAAATCTCTGGCGCGACAGAGAGTGAAATTTTATCCGCCGCAAGAGCTCATGTTAATTATACGTTATCTTGGCTCGGTTCCCGGGGAATTTCTTTCAG
This sequence comes from Bacteroidales bacterium, assembly GCA_027015275.1. Taxonomy (GTDB): domain Bacteria; phylum Bacteroidota; class Bacteroidia; order Bacteroidales; family S143-33; genus S143-33. Next base: position 13,395 of record JALWCU010000064.1, read on the forward strand.
AGATAAACCGTCAAATAGCATCATTAATTAATCGTTCGCCCCGCTTTGATGTTATAATCACAGGTATAGAAATCTATCCGTATAACATTATGCCCCGCGTGCTGTGGTTCAGAGTCCAACAAGACGAGCCACTAATGACATTGGCAGCAAACATCGAACAGATTGTCAGGGATTTGACTAGCCATGAAGAAGACTTTGCTTTTTACCCTCATATAACATTTGCTAGAATACGCCAGTTGAAAAATCTTTCGGCCATCGATAAAGTCAGACAATATCAAGACATTGAACCCACTGTCTTTGAAGTTAAACAAATCATACTGTATGAGAAAATATCAGGCTCCGACGGCAATGTTAGTAAATATAAGGTCAGAAACCGGTTTGAGCTGGACACCACGCCCTAATGTCAAGGAGGAGATAAATAAAAGCTCATCAAGTACTGTGTTAGGTAAAAAAGAGGCGTCCCTGAGAGGACAGCCTCCTTGAGAAAGTGTTCCACAGAAGCTCTAAAGCTCAACTATTTCCACGCGTCTGTTTTTTGCTTTTCCTGCGTCTGTGCTGTTGCTGGCAACTGGTGCAAGGCAGCCATTGCCGTATGCTTTAAGCTGGCCTGCATTGACTCCGTAGTCATTAACCAAAATATTCATAACAGCTGTAGCTCTATCCTGTGATAGCTTCATATTAGCTTGAAAATCACCAGTATTGTCGGTATGCCCAACAATAGCAAAATGCTTATTAGCATTAGCCTTGAGATAATCTGCTATTTCCTTAAGGGCAGCGGAAGATTCGCTCTTTATCTCAGATTTACCTGGATCAAAGAGAATATCATAAACAGCAATATGTCCATTTTTTGTTATTCCATCAGCCAGACTCTTAGCTGTAACTTTGCCAGTCTGTGCTTCCTCGACTTCTATTACATCCTGTGTGATTAGTGTCGTGTTGGAAAAAGAACTGGCAACTTCGACAATGTAAATATCCTTGCCATTGGCATTGGTCTTAGCTATAATTACAGCAGTGTTATTACCAATAGGTTTATAAGCAAAGCCAAAACGGTCTAAATGTAGCCCCTCAAATCCACCGTAAAAATCACCACCAAAACCTGCAGGACCTTCTTCAAAATCGACACCTGGCTTGGCATTGAGTAAGATTTTATACCCTTTGTCTTCAAAAGCCTTCTGAAAATTGCGAATTACGTATGCCGGATTGTTATCAGGGGAAACCGAATATTGCCAGCGTTGAATTTTCCCTTCCAGAACTAGTGGCTTTTTGTAATTTGGTTTGTTACTATTATCAAGATAAACAGGAAGTTTATAAGTATCCCATTTCACTTGTTTGTAGAATTCAATGACCGAGCCATCAAAACGTGAGACCAGAGGATAATCCTTGGCACCAGCAATGTCTGATGTCCGTTGTGCATTAACGCCTATGGCCATTAACATAATAATAGCCAAAACAAACATGATTTTATTTTTCATAAGATAAGAAAGATTATAGATTCCTATGCTGTAGGGAAGAAAGTCAACTTCTAAACAGATAAAAATCACGGTTTTTGATAATATAAATCAACGCTAAATTATTAATAAAAGCAAATTTTTCGTCAAAATACATAGTTCTTAGCCTCTGCATGCGAGAAGGTGAAGGGGCTATCTTTTTTTACGTCTTTTTTCTGAGTATCTGTCCATTGCATGGGGGAAATAGACATGATAGAATGATGATTAAATTAATTTTGGACATTAAAAGAAAATTTTAAATTTGTTAAAGAAACCTTTAAACTAATAAACTATGAAACGTAAACGTGTTATTATCCTGGGCGCAGCCGGGCGAGATTTTCACAACTTCAATACCTATTTCCGCGACAACGAGGAATATGAAGTAGTTGCCTTCACTGCCACACAAATACCACACATCGAAGGACGTAAATATCCTGCAGAGCTTGCTGGCAGCCTTTATCCTGATGGGATACCAATCTACCCAGAAGAGGAACTAACTGAACTGATCAAAAAATATGATGTTGACGAATGCTATTTCTCTTATAGCGATGTGCCATATCCTAGAGTTATGAATATCAGCGCTATAGTTAATGCTGCTGGTGCTACATTTAATCTCATTGGTCCAAAGCGCACAATGATAAAAAGCACAAAACCACTCATAGCAGTAGGTGCTGTTCGTACTGGTTGCGGCAAGAGTCAGACTTCACGCCGGGTTATCGAGATATTGATGGAAAAAGGGTACCGCGTTGTGGCAATACGTCATCCAATGCCTTACGGTGATCTGGTCAAACAAAAAGTCCAACGCTTTGCCAAACTCGAAGACCTGGAAAAACACGAGTGCACAATAGAAGAAATGGAAGAATACGAACCACATATCGTCCGTGGTAATGTTATTTATGCTGGTGTTGATTACGAGGCAATTTTACGTGCAGCAGAACAAGACCCAGACGGCTGCGATATCATTCTCTGGGACGGCGGTAATAATGACTTTCCATTTTATCAACCAGATCTTATGATAACCGTAGTTGACCCACATCGTCCGGGACACGAAGTAAGCTACTATCCAGGCGAAGTTACTCTGCGTATTGCCGACGTCGTGGTAATTAACAAAGAAGAAACTGCCAGCCCCGAAGGAATAC
>JALWCU010000065.1 GCA_027015275.1 Bacteroidales bacterium
CAAATAATATTTTAAATCCAGGGAAGGTTATTTAAATTAGATAATTTTTTAACTTATGTTTTCTTTCTAATAATTTTTTATTTTTTGAGTTTTCAAAATATAAAATCCTTTTAGTAAAATATATTAATTATTACAAGATAACCAAATAAAAGTGCATTTATAGTAACTATGTCCCTTAATATTGGTAAAAATACAACAAAAAAATCAAAAACTTGACTAATCATAGTTCATAGGATATAAAAATATAATTCCAATAAAGAGTTAGCCGTAAAAAATGATGTGAAAGCGGCAAAGGAATGGAAATATGAAGATTTATCCATTTAATGATGGCGATACTTTTGCCACGTTTCGAAATCTCATTGAAAAAGCAAGTGAAGAAATCCGATCATTGGATAATGAATATGTATTGAAGGCATCTCAAGCAGAGCTGGAGGACTACTACATTGATAAAGTTACCATTCGACCTCTCGTTCTTCATGATGACCAATACTATATTGAAAATCAAACAGGCACGCAAATAGATGTCAGCCACGACTTTCGACGGGGTGTTTTCCCTGGAGAACGAGCAATTGTACGGGGGACTCGTTTAGATATAGCCATTCCGTATGAAGGCGATTCTTGGCTTTGGAGAATCCAGCCTTCAACATTTAGCCTAAGTGGCTATCCAGAAATAGAAGTAAGAGATGATGTAATCGTTTTTAGTATCCAGTTTCCAGATGATTCCGTTGACCATAATAGGCTAAAGTCAGAGATAGATAGGCAAGTCCACTCATTGGCTGATGCCGTACAAAATCTCAAACGTGACGTGGAAAACCATAACAATTCTGCTCCACAGACCATAAAATCAGCCATTCAACGGAAACGTCAATTGGCTGAATCAACAGTGGGGGCCATTGCTGCCCTTGGTATTCCAGTGAAGCGTCGTGACAAACCTCTGACATTTACCGTTCCGACGAGAAGACGAGAATCGCCTGTGAGACGCCCCAAAGTTTCGACTGAGACATACAAGCCTGAACCTGTATTGGAAGAAGCTGAATACCAGCACATCCTTGAAATAATGCGTAGCATGTCTTTGGTAATTGAAAGGAACCCTGAAGCCTTTGCATCTTTAGACGAAGAAACCATCCGTACCCATTTTCTCCTTCAGTTAAATGGCCACTATGAAGGAAGCGCAACAGGTGAAACTTTCAATGCTTCAGGGAAAACGGACATTATAATAAGAGTGGAAAATAGGAATATTTTTATTGCCGAGTGTAAGTTTTGGAGGGGACAGAAAGCTTTCAATGAGGCTATTGATCAACTCCTGAGTTATCTATCATGGCGAGATACGAAGTGTGCATTACTTGTGTTTAATAAAACTAAGGATTCTTCTGCTGTTAGACAGAAAATGCATGAGGTAATGGAAGCGCGTCCAGAACATAGACGAACAGTTTCATATGACCCTGACGGTGACGCAAAGTACATTTTCGTGAAGGAATCTGATCCTGGTCGTGAAATTATTATAACCACGCAGTTATACGATATTCCAATATCACAAGAAACAGAGAAGAACGGCTAACAAGGCGCTGCACCTGACCGCTATTCCGCTGGCGCTCCATAGCGGCAGGTGAGCTTGGTCGTTAGATGAAATAT
>JALWCU010000066.1 GCA_027015275.1 Bacteroidales bacterium
CGCACCTACAACCGCCATAGGACTGTCCTTGTAATACAATTCAAATCTGCCATACATCATCATTGTATCCAAGCCCGATACATTGACAAAATTATTATCAACACCCTTGACGTAACCTATGTATTGCTTATCATCATATTCTATCAAAGCATTATCAGTCAGCACAAAGCTCCATGCTTTCACCCCTTCAACACTGTCCAATACACTACTGACCACACGTTTATCAAAATACTTTCCTTGTATAGATATAATCTTCAGGTCAGGGTTAAATACATTCAACATAGAGCGAGCCATGTCCTCAAAGCCATTAAAAATAGAGAGAACAATAATCAAAGCCGCCGAGCCAAATGCAATTCCCAGCAATGCTATAACGGAAATCAAATTAATGACATTGGCCGACTTGCGCGAAAAGAAATATCGGCGTGCTATGTATAGCGGAAACTTCATTTCTTTGCAATTACCAGAAGCGAACCACCTTTGGGATTGTCCACAACCGTATCGAGATAATTAAGCACAAGTGCCACAGGCATAGTGAATAAATAATAAAATGGCAACACTATAAAAAACAAAAAACTCTTGTTGAGCATAATAATTGGATACTTCATGCTAAGCTTCCACGCCAAGCCACCATAACGCCCATACATAAATTTCACATTCACATCCGAAAAACCTACATCCAAAAGCATCCGACGCAAGTCATCTGGATCATAGCCATCCCGCACATGCTCATCAACAAACGAACTATTCTCATCCTGCGAATGCTCATGCTCGTGATCATGATCATGCTCGCCAAAAAGTGAAGGCGTGGACAAAATCAACGTTCCCCCCGACCGCAAGGACTTGCTAAAATTCTCCAAAACACGCCTATCATCCTCTATATGCTCAATAACCTCTATATTCAGCACCAAATCATAACACTGCTGACAAAAATATTCTTCCAGACGGCCAGTCTGAAACTGAACTCTCTCGCCCAGTCCTATACGTCCAAAAAACTTGTTGTTATTCTCCACCTGTGCCTGGTTCACGTCAACGCCAGTAATTTTGCATGTCGGGCACTTACGAGCAATGAAAAAGGAATGTTGCCCCAGACCACTCCCTGCATCCAACACCTTCGGATTCTCAGGTGCCCGACGTATCCACCTTTTTATCTCCCTGTGAATATGCCAAGTACGCAACAATAAAATGTCTATCAGTCGATAAAAAATTTTTCGCATCCAGGGTGTACGAAAAACCCTGTTCAAAAAATCTTTAATTGGTTCATACTTCATTCCCATTACTTAGACTTTTTGGATGACTTTGTTTTAGACTTCTTTGATTTTTTTGCTTTTTCCTGTTCTTGAGCAATCTTAACAGCATCATCGGCCGTAAGCTTCTCTATATCTGTCTTTGGCGGCAGAGTATAATACTTATTGTTGTAATAAACCTGCAAATATTTTCCACGGGCAGCACGGACTATCTTAACATCCGGATTATCATCAAATTCCTTGACAGTACGCTTCTTTAGCTTCTCAATATGCTCTTCAATGACCCTTATAGCATCTTCCTCTGTGATTGACAAGATATTATATTTCAATGGAATAGAATAAAATTTATCCTGATAAAGAACATAAGGTCCATACTTACCAA
>JALWCU010000067.1 GCA_027015275.1 Bacteroidales bacterium
GGACAGCCTCTAATTGTCTTCAGCCATATCAAAGCTACAAAGTATCGGTGTAATCACTTCCATCCGCTGGTTTGAGACTACCTCCCAAGATGTTAATCAAATCAATGATTGACCAGATCCACGAGACTATAGCACCAATACCTGTTAAAGTCAAAACCGTCATTATTATTCCCTGTTTCTTGTAACCCAGATAATAACGCTCCAATCCAATGGGCAAAGCAAGTACTCCGACCAAAGCCAAAGCAAAAGCTATTGTCTGACTCTTATGTGGTTCGGGAACATCCTGTACCTTTGCGAAAGAATGCTCAGATTGCAGCACACTAGAAGCCTTGGCAGAATGCAATGGCGAAATAGTTATCGCATTAGCCGGCAACGAAACCAGCAGGAAAGATACAAGTAACAAAGAGAAGAAAATAGATTTTTTCATTTCCTTGGGTTTTAAATGTTTCTGTGAATGTACTATGTTTTTATAAAATTCACATTACACAATTTTAGTTTACACCAATCAAGTGAGCAACTGGGAAATTCTGATTAATAATTATACAAAAATGCAGTTTTATACTTGTAATGATCACAATAATTAACGCCCATCAGGTCAAAGCGCTTGAACTGCTGCTGAAGACGGCGCAGGAAATTTTGCCAGTCTTTCCTATCCGGCTCTGTCCACACCACCTCTGAAAGTGCACACATTCTCGGTAATGCCATATACTCAACTCGGCGGAACGTAGGTATATACTCAGTCCATACATTACCCTGCGCACCGAGAATATATTTCGCTTCATCTGGTGTAAGCTGCTTTGGCACAGGATCATAAGAATAGACCTTGCTCAAAGGCGTATATCCGCCAATTGCCAAAGGCTCTGTCTTGGGATCATACTGATAATGATCAAAATAACAATAACCGCTCGGCGTCATGATGACATAATGATGCTTCTTAGCTGCCTCTATTCCACCTTTTTCGCCACGCCATGACATGACAGTAGCATTGGGTGCCAGACCGCCTTCGAGTATTTCGTCCCAGCCAATAATATAACGACCGTGTGCATTAAGGAACTTCTCTATGCGGCGGATAAAATAGCTTTGCAACTCGTTCTCATCCTTGAGTCCTAAATTTCTAATACGTGCCTGACATTTTGGGCAATTATGCCAGCGATCCTTTGGCACTTCATCACCGCCAATGTGAATATATTTCGACGGAAATAGCTCCATGACCTCTGTAAGCACATTCTCCAGAAAAGTAAAAACAGAATCATTGCCAGCACAATAAACGTCATGATACACACCCCAGCGCGTACCCACCTCATAAGGACCGCCAGTACATCCAAGGTACGGATAAGAAGCCAAAGCAGCTATTGAATGACCAGGCATCTCAATCTCCGGGATTATCGTAACATGACGAAGGTTCGCATAATGCACAATATCCTTTATCTGCTCTTGTGTGTAATAACCACCATATCTCTTGCCATCGCCCACATAGGGATGAAAATGTTTTCCCACGATTGTCTCCTTGCGCCATGCTCCTACCTGCGTGAGCCGTGGGTATTTCTTTATCTCAATACGCCAGCCCTGATCATCGGTCAAATGCCAATGGAAGACATTCATCTTGTGCATTGCCAGTAAGTC
>JALWCU010000068.1 GCA_027015275.1 Bacteroidales bacterium
TGGAAAAGCTTACTTAAAAATATAATCCAATTCAATTTTTGCTTATTTTCTAACCTAAAATCTATTGGAACAACAATCTGTTTAACGTCTACATCACGTGGTGGAGCCTGAACTACTATGAATGGGGACTTTGACCCTGTAATAACTTTTAATGCCCAACTTCCCAAAATTTTCTGCAAACCTTTACGTCCGTGCGTCCCCATTACAGCCAATGTAGCCTCAAGATCATTAATCACATCAGTAATAGTAGTAAAAATATTACCTTCTTTTACCATTGCATAAATTGGAACTTGAACATTTTGGGAATAATCATCTATAATAGCTCCTAATTTCTGAGTAGCTGGCTCAATCTCTTTAGCCTTTTTAACTATATGCAACAAAATAATATCTTTATTTATAATTTTAGCATAGTTGATTGCGTGTTGCAATGCAAATTCTGCACGTTCCGAAAAGTCCCAGGGAACGATAATGGGATTTTCACGGTATTGTTCTAACATTGTTTACTTTTTTTATGTCAAATATAATTAATTATTCTGAAGTTTAAAAATTATTGGTAATGTATACCAAACTTTTACTGGACGCCCATTATTATATCCAGGCTTAAATCTAGGTAAATGACTTACAACACGTACTGCTTCTGAATCTAAAAGAGGATCTACTCCACGAATGACTTGTACATTTGAAACCTCCCCTTTTTTACCAACAACAAATTTAACCACGACTGTACCTTCAATATCATTTTCTTGTGCCAACACCGGATATTGAATATGTTCAGCAATATAACGGCGTAAAGCTAATACACCGCCAGGAAACTCAGGCATCTGCTGAACAGATACAAAAATTTGGTCGTCCTCGTTATCAGCATCAGATGAATCAAAATTCACGTCTGAAAAATCCACTGCTTGATCTTCATCTGCCTCAACATTAAAATCAAACTGCTCCTGTATTTTTGTATCGTTCTTTACTATCTGAATAGCATCAGAAACAATCTGCTTTGGTGCTGGTGGCGGTGGAACTTTTATTTCACGTGTGGTTACTGGGACGTCTTCCTGTTCAAAATCAGCTTGCTGCTGAACTGATAAATTTTGAACTTTTACATTATAAGTTTTCCACTCAAACATCGCATAGGATAAAATCACCGCATTGATTATGCTTATTTAAAAAAACAACTGCATTGAATCGTACTATAAAAGTTAGTTGATTTCTTTTGAACAGTTGATTGTAATTTATTGGTAAGCGTACGGCCATCCACGTATTGTAATAATCAAAAAAGCTTCTGATTTTTGCTATCCAAACAATACAACAATAATTATGTTAGGATTAGGAACAGAGCACACGTATTATTTTTATCAATCACCTGTAGATATGCGCAAAGGTTTTAATGGCTTAAGTGGAATTATTAGTGAGCATATGGATCAGAATGACGGTAAAAATACTGTCTATGCATTTATTAATAAGCGAAGAGACAAACTTAAATTACTCCATTGGCGAGTTGGAGGATTTGTACTTTATTATAAACGCCTGGAGAAAGGTGTTTTCGAGCTTCCAAAATACGATATAGATGAAGGATTAGCTGTTTTGACCTATACTCAAATGATAATGATTCTGGATGGAATAAGTA
>JALWCU010000069.1 GCA_027015275.1 Bacteroidales bacterium
GGTAGTGATACCTATAAGGCAGTATACATTTTGGCAGTTCATGGCAATATACCTGATGTAGGTGATGGCTTTGTTCTTATGGCGGGTGATAATCCAGATCTTAAAAAAGCAAAGTATTTGGCCTTTGTAGTAAGGGGTGATCAAGTAGGTGAGTACGATATGAGTACTATGACATCGAATAATTTACCTCAGGTTGCAGCCATCTATACGCCTGTTGGACAGGGTGATACAACTAATAAATATATTGCTACGGATGGATTTGTTAAGATTAATAGTGTTAACTTGGAAAAGAATCAGATAAGTGGGGAGTTTGAGTTTACGATGAAGGACAAGGATGGAAATATTTTAACTGTTAAGAATGGTAAGTTTGATAATATTTTGTTTGTGAATGTAGATGACATTATGTCACAATTGAATCAGTTTAATAATTAATTTCATGGTTTTTGATGTATAACAGAGAAATTGAAAAAGGAAATGATGATATGACTTCGAAGTATTCTGAGAAAGTAAGAAATATATTTTCATATAGCCGTGGGGAGGCAGTTAGATTAGGAAGTTCTAAACTATTACCAGAGCATATTTTTCTGGGAATAATAGTTGATGGTCACAATCAAGTTATAGATTATTTACGGTCAAAAGGAATAAGTTTGACAAAATTGCAGGCAATATTAGAAGCCAGGTTGACTGCTGAGGTAGAGCAAAATTCAAGTGATGAGATAGAGATTGATGAGCGTACGCAGAGGCTTATAAATCTTATAAGGCTAGAAGCGTGGGCGCTGAATGAGAGTGAGATACGACCATTGCATATATTATTAGCCTTGTTACGTGATGATAATAATTTAGTGGCATCCTCGCTCAAGGAGCATGGAATAGATTATTCTATACTCAAAGCTGAAGTAACTAGTCGTCAGGCAAAGGACAGCCTATCTGGCGAGGATGATGACGACGAGGAAGATGAGGATGATGATTTTCCACCGTCAGGAGGGTTTAGTGGACAAAAATTTTCCCAGTCGAGGAAGGTTTCTGATACGCCAGTTTTGGATAATTTTGGCTACGATATTACTCAAGCAGCACGCGATGGTAAGCTTGATCCTATTGTAGGACGGGATAGAGAAATAGAGCGACTGGTTCAGATACTCAGCCGCAGGAAGAAAAACAATCCAGTACTTATAGGTGAGCCTGGTGTTGGAAAGTCAGCAATAGTTGAAGGGCTTGCATTGCGTATTATGGAGAAGAAGGTTTCTAGAGTACTTTATGACAAGAGGATTGTGGCATTAGACTTGGCATCTTTGGTTGCCGGGACAAAGTATCGTGGACAGTTTGAGGAGAGAATGAAGTCTCTGCTTAATGAGCTAGCTAATAATGATAATGTTATACTTTTCATTGACGAGATACATACGATTGTTGGAGCTGGTGGTGCCAGTGGGTCTCTGGATGCAGCAAATATGTTAAAGCCTGCTTTGGCACGTGGCGAGATTCAGTGTATAGGTGCTACAACGCTCGATGAATACCGACAGTATATTGAGAAAGATGGAGCATTGGAGCGTCGTTTTCAGAAAGTACTTGTTGATCCCCCAACGGTCGAGGAAACAATCGAGATTTTGAGAAACATCAAAAG
>JALWCU010000070.1 GCA_027015275.1 Bacteroidales bacterium
AGCCAAAGTTGATAAGCATGAAAACTGGTCTGCCAATTGCAGTGTGTGCAGACCGTTTGCACGGTTTAGAGCTCATTAAAAAACAATTACCAGATAGAGAGCTTGTAATTCTCGATGATGGACTCCAGCATAGGCGTCTGAAAGGTGATGTAAATGTTTTGCTAATTGACTATAACCGCCAAGTATTTGATGATTTTTTCCTGCCAGCTGGTTATCTGCGAGACAATCGTTATCGCACGGCAGATGCTGATATTATTGTTTTTACCAAATGCCCCAAGTCTCTATCCCAAGACGAAGCCAGACAATTAATCAAGCGCACTGGTAAAGAGCAGGACCGGGTATTTTTTACTTCGATTTTTTATCAACACCTGGTTAATTATTACACAAACAAAAGCATTAATTTTTCAGAATTAAAGAATTACAAACTTTTAGTAATCAGCGGACTGGCAAAAAACGCTGACTTTGTAAATTTTCTAAGTGGACTGGGGCAAGTAATAGAGATTTATAGCTTTGCTGACCACAAAGATTACAAATTTGCAGAATTAGAGAAAATTTTTTATAACTTTGGTCAAATTTACACCAAAAATGGGCTCATTATAACGACTGACAAGGATTTTGTGAAAATAACAGAATTTGAGCTTGACGTGGATGTGCGTTCACGTCTTTTTGTTCTGCCCATTGATGTAGATTTTCTGTTTAGCTCTGATGAAAAATTCAAATCCAAAATACTCGAAAAATGGAAGAAAACTTGCTCGTAAAGATTAAGAAATCAGCCAATTATCTTAAGACTGTAACAGATGACTTTTCTCCTGAGATAGGGGTAATACTTGGTTCTGGGCTGGGTTCATTGGCCGACGACATAGAACAGGTCTATAGTATAGATTACACACAAATACCTTACTTTCCTGTTTCCACAGTCGAAGGGCATGATGGGCAGCTCATTTTCGGTCATGTGGCTGGCAAGCGTGTGGTAGCAATGAAAGGACGTTTCCACTTTTACGAAGGTTATAACATGCAGGAAGTAACTTTTCCAGTGAGAGTTATGAAATTCCTGGGTATTAAAATGCTTATTGTATCGAACGCCAGTGGTGGTGTTAATCCTAATTTTCACGTGGGCGACATTATGCTCATAAGTGATCATATAAATCTTTTCCCAGAGCATCCTTTGCGTGGCACAAATTACGAAGAACTGGGTCCACGGTTCCCAGAGATGAGTGAGGCTTATAGCCATGAACTGCGCGACCTGTTCAAACTGATAGCAAAAGAAGAGGGTATCACATTGCAGGAAGGCGTTTACGTAGGTATGCAAGGCCCAACATTCGAAACTCCGTCAGAATATGGGATGGTACGTGCTTTAGGCGGTGATGCAGTGGGTATGTCCACAGTTCCAGAGGTTATCGTTGCCCGGCACATGGATATTCCTGTATTAGGCTTGTCTGTAGTAACAGACCTTGGTGGACCAGATATCAAATTTACTGTAAGCCATGAGGAAGTATTACAGGCTGCGTCCAAAGCTGAGCCTTTCCTACGCAAGTTGGTTGTTAAATTTATTGAAAGGGTACAACTTTAGCCGTGCCATTTCGTTATAAATTTTGACGAAGCGAGAAAAAATTATGTTAAAATTTTTGCAAAATTTCTTGTAAAATACTAAAGCAAATTGACTTTTTACTTATTAATTCGTTTATTTGCAAACGATATTCGTTTTTTGACGGGATAACCTTCTGTTAAACACCAAAATACCCATCAAGCTATGAGACAGCTTAAGATTTCTAAGTCTATTACCAACCGTGAGAGTGCTTCCCTGGACAAATACCTTCAGGAGATAAGCAAGTATGACCTAATTTCTGTAGATGAGGAAGTTGACCTTGCCCGCCGTATTAAGAAAGGTGATAAAGAAGCCATGGAAAAGCTGATTAAATCTAATCTGCGTTTTGTGGTCTCTGTTGCCAAACAATATCAGAACCAAGGGCTTAGCCTACCAGACCTCATTAATGAGGGTAACCTGGGACTAATTAAAGCAGCCGAAAAATTCGATGAGACACGCGGCTTTAAATTCATTTCTTATGCAGTATGGTGGATACGTCAGTCTATTATGCAGGCTATTAACGAACAGAGCCGTATAGTACGTCTGCCGTTGAACCAGGTAAGCTCTTTGACAAAATACAAGAAAGCTATTCAGGAATTTGAACAAGAGCATCACCGCAAGCCTACAGAAAGTGAACTTGCTGATATTCTTGAGACTACAGAAGAAAAAATAAAGAAGACTGCTTCGGCCTCTGGTAAAGCTATTTCTATGGATGCTCCTTTTGTCGAGGATGAGGAAAACTCTTTGATTGATATTTTGCCAAACAAGGATGCCCCAAAAACCGATGAAACACTGATACATGAGAGTCTGAGAGTAGAGATAGAACGTGCACTCTCTACTCTGACTGAACGCGAGCGAGACATAGTCAAATTATCTTTTGGCATTGGGTGCGAACCAATCTCACTGGAGGAAATAGGCGAGCGCTATGAACTCACACGCGAGCGTGTTCGACAGATTCGCGAAAAGGCTTTGAAAAAATTGCGCAATACCAATAGAAGTAAAATCCTAAAAGCATATCTCGGTTAAATTAACCAGCACGGTGCTTAGACACCGTGCTTTTTTGTAAATTAAAATCCAAAAACTGAAATAAATCATGAGAAAAAATATTTTAATCATTATTTCCTTATTGATAAGCATCAATCTTGTGTTTGCTAGTTGCAGTAATTCGGGCAAAAGCCAGACCCCTAAGCAACAAACACAAACAGTTCAGACACAGGACAAAGAGCAATCTAATCCAGCTAGTCAGCCAACACAAGAACAGAATATAGCAAAATCCTCTGCAACAAAGAGTGCTACGCCAGGACCTGGCGATAACCCATGGAAAAAACTCAATAGCAAAAAAGTGAATGTTCTGACCACAGAGATGTTCAAGCAACTTATTTTCGACTACACAAAATCTAAGCAATGGGCTTTCAAAGGTGATAAACCTTGTGTAATAGATTTTTATGCAGATTGGTGTGGACCATGCCGTTATGTTTCACCAATTATGGAGCAGCTGGCAGAGGAATATAATGGTAAAGTCATTTTCTTTAAAGTAAACGTAGATAACGAACGTGAACTTGCACAAATATTTGGCATTCAGAGTATTCCATCTGTGCTTTTCTGCCCTGTAACAGGCTCTCCACAAATGGCTGTTGGTGCTATGAAAAAAGAAAATTATATTCGCGCTATAAAAGAAATTACAGGAGTTATTCCTGAAAACAAGTAATGAAAAAATTACTTTTAATCTAAAAAATGTCAGCCTAAAGCTGACATTTTTTCATAAAAAACAAAATGGATTACAATTTGAAGATATGAACACAGGACTCATAATAGCATTAGTAATAATTGTAATTTTTGTTGCATATTTGGCTGTATCTATAGCCAAATATGGGAAGGCTCTGAAACATGTTGATAAAAAAGAAGAGAGCGAAAAGCTCATTCATTTGAATGACAAAAATTTTTATTCAGTAATAAGCAGAGGAATAACAATTGTTGATTTCTGGGCAGCATGGTGTAAGCCATGCGCGTTTTTGGTGCCAATAATTAATCAAGTAGCAGACAACTATGGCGACAAGATACATGTTGCCAAGCTTGATGTTGAAGCAAACAAGAAAATATCTAATAGATTGGGTATCAGGAATATTCCTACTGTTATAATCTTCAATAATGGCAAAGAAATAGCTCGTTTCATTGGCGTCAAGCCATATAACGTGTACAAAAAAGCTATTGAGAACATCTTAAACCCAAAAGCTTAAAAGAAATATGGACATAGTAAGCGTAAATTCACACGAAGAGTTGCTAAAAAAAATTCAAGGGCAGAAAAAAGCTTATTTGTTGATATATAAAGCAGGAAGCAAAACCAGCGATTGCGCTTACCAGAACCTGCAAAAAGTGCCACCTATCAACGGTGTAACAGTGTTAGCAGCAGATGTATCTCGGGTGCGTGATATTCACCCTCGTTATGGCGTGAAGACTGCCCCAACTTTATTAGAGCTGGAGGAAGGCAAATTTGTAAAGGACATTAAGGGATGTAATGAGCCAAATTATTACAAAGCATATTTTGAAAATAGCCTTTTCTCCACTGAATCACAAGAAGAAGGCAAAAAGCAACCAAGAATAGTCGTTTATTCTACTCCTACTTGTCCGTGGTGCAACAGACTCAAACACTATCTGAAGACTCTGAATTTTAAATATCATGATATAGACGTATCCAAAGATCCAAAAATCGCACAAGAGCTTGTGCGTCGTACAGGGCAGACAGGAGTACCACAAGTTGACATAAATGGCCAGATGGTCGTAGGCTTTGATAAACCTAAGATTGATCGCTTACTGGGTATAAAATCATAAAAACAAAATATAAAAACACAGAAAGATGAAAGAGATACAGCCAATTAATCAGAACGTTTTGCTCGAAATCTCAGATGAAATACAAGAGCAGCAGACACAAAGCGGACTTATCTTACCTGAAACAGCAAAAGAAAAAGAAAATGTGGGCGTTGTGGTGGCCATGAGCAACATCGAAAACCCAGAGATAAGTGTAGGTGATAGCGTCATTTACAAGGAATTTTCGGGGAATGAAGTTAAAGTAGATGATAAAACTTACCTTCTGATACAGTATTCGGATATACTGGCCAAAATCGTCGAAACCGAAGAGATTTAATTACTACTTAGCAATTTTGCTTTGACAAAAAGGCTGCCACAGTGGCAGCCTTTTTTGCTTTTATCCATATACCTTCCCCCGTTAAATTGGAACAAACCCAAGCTCTTGTATATTCAGCCCAATTATAACTAATTAGAAGAATTATTAGATTTTGCCTTCTCTACAATTTCTTGTAGTGTTTTCTCAAACTCCTGGCGTTCTTCTTCGCTATCCCATTTGATGAGTTTTTTGATACGCTCAATCTGTTTCTCTTT
>JALWCU010000071.1 GCA_027015275.1 Bacteroidales bacterium
AAGTTTTTCTTTGTCTAAGGATGCCAGCTGCTGGGCATTGTCGATTATTTTCATGGGATTAGCGCTATAGGCGATGCGCATTGTCTCGACAAAGAGGTCGAAATAATGAGTTTTAGAATCAGTATTTAGCAGTTCGAGAAGGAATTTTTTTGCCACAATAAAGTCTCCGCCAGCAGCACGTGCTGCCTGCTCTATGTCCTGGTCGGCTGCATCTGGGAATTCTTGTTTTAGAGCCATTATCAAGTTCTCGACCGATAAAGGCTGAAGCTGAATAATCTGGGTGCGGGAGCGTATGGTTGGTAAAATAGCATCGATGTCTGATGAAACCAGAAGGAAAACAGTCTTTTCCGGTGGTTCTTCGATTATCTTCAGAAGTTTATTAGCAGTGGCTATATTCATTTTTTCAGGCTTCCAGATAATCATAATTTTGTACTTACCTTCGTAAGCCTTGTAACTGAGTGTGGTAATAATTTCTTCTGCTTCGTGGACATATATTGCTGGCTGAGCATTTTCGTAACCAATAGAGCTCAGCCACTGGTCGAGTGAATGAAAGTGAGTACTATTTACAAATTTTTTCCATTCTGCGAAAAAATCAGAGGAATAAGGCTTAGAATTTTTTGGTGTTTTGACAACTGGGAAAACAAAGTGCAGGTCGGGATGAGAAAGCGTCTGAAATTTCTTGCAAGAGTGGCAGAGTCCGCAGGAATCTTCGGCAGAAGGATTTTCGCAATTGAGATATTGAGCATAAGCAAGTGCAAGAGACAATCCACCCCAGCCCTCGTTGCCCACAATCATCTGAGCATGAGGCACACGGCCTTCTCTGACCGAAGAGATAAGTCTCTGCTTAATGGTCTCAGGTATAAACAGTTCTGAAAAAAGCATCCTAACTTTGCCCTGTTGTTTTGGGCAAAGTTAGGTAAATTGCCCATGTATAAAAAATTATTCTTCTGCGTTGGTTATGAGCTTAAAGCCAACAGAGTGGACATTAATGATCTTGACAGAAGGATCATCTGTCAGATATTTACGCAGCTTAGTAATATAGACGTCCATACTACGGGCATTGAAGAAAGAGTCATCTCCCCATACTAACTTAAGAGCGTAGTTACGTTCTACTACTTCGTTCATATTACTAGCCAGAAGCTTGAGGAGTTCATTTTCTTTGGTAGTAAGTTTACGGACCTTATCCTCAATTTTAAGTGTCTGACGCACAGAATCAAATGTGTATTTACCGATTTGGAAAACAGTCTGTTTTGTTTCTGTCAGGCGTCCGGTACGGCGCAGAATAGCTTCTATACGCATTAGTAGCTCTTCCATGTTAAAAGGCTTTGTAATATAGTCGTCAGCACCTATTTCGAAGCCCTTTAGTACGTCTTCGTTCATGCTTCTGACAGTGAGGAAGATGATAGGGATTTTGCTATTGATACGGCGAATATCTTTAGCAAGCGTAAACCCATCTTTTTTGGGCATCATAACATCAAGGATGCAGAGGTCATATTCATTTTCCATGAATGTTTTGAATGCATCCTCGCCGTCGAAACACAGGTCAACTTCGTAACCCTTTGCGTCCAGGTATTGACGCAATACTGAGCCGAGATTAACATCATCTTCGGCCAACAAAATTTTTGCTTTAGCCATTTTTCTTAAATTTTAGTTTTTTCTTAGCATGTTTAGCAAGAGGTAAATATATTGTGAATGTAGAGCCTTGTCCTGGTTCGCTATCGACAGTAATTCTTCCGCCGTGTTCTTCCACTATCTTTTTGACGTAATTCAGTCCCAATCCAAAACTTTTGTAATTGTGGACATCGCCGTTGTGTACACGGTAAAATTGCTCAAATATTTTTTTCTGTTCTTTCTTGGGTATTCCTATGCCGTTATCCTGTATGGCAATAGCTAAGTGTCCGGCTTCATTGTATGTTTCAACTTCAATTACAGGTTCACCTTCGTTATATTTTAGAGCATTTTCCAGCAGATTGATAATGACATTTGAGAAGTGAGTCTCGTCAACAATTACGCTATCATCTTTTGCGAAGAAGTTTTTTATTATCAATCCATTTCTCTGTTTTACCTGTACTTCGAAATTTTCTATGATTTTTTCCAGTAATGTGTGTGCCTTGTGGTGCTGCATATTGAATCTGAGTCTTCCACGCTCAACGACAGATGTTTGCAGAATTTTTTCAATATTAAATTTCATCCTGTCATTTTCGCGTTTAATTATAGATGCTACGTCTTTTATTCTTTCTGGGTTTTGTGGCAATGTCTTGTCCATGAGCATTTCAGTAGCGAGCTGTATTGTTGCTATAGGTGTTTTGAGCTCATGGGAGACATTATTAACGAAATGTGTCTTGAGTTCAGATATACGTTTCTGCCTAAAGATTAGGAATATAGTGAAGATGGCGACCAATAGGAGAATCGATGTAAACACAATGGTAGAGATGGCCAGTGATGGTAGATAGTTAAAAAGATTTCTATCGTCTGTGTTAAAGTATAAAAGCAAATAATATTTGTTTAAATTAAACTGTGTATGTGGAAAAAGTACTTTTGAGTATGTTTCACGTTTGGAATGGGAGAACCTGAATCCCGGCGTTTTAAAGATAGCATTTTGATCCTGGTCTATGATGGCCATTTCGTAATTGAGACCAATGTTGTTTACCTTGAATGCGCTATCTATTTTTGCTTTAAGTTTTTTAGGGTTTATACGATTTGTTAGTTTTATTTTCCTGCCAGTAAGTGTTCTGTTGAGCTCTGCTATGTAAAGCGTATTTTGATTATTTATTTTGTTAACAAACTCGTAATCATTTAGTTGTATTTTCTTGTTTTGTTCTTGGTAAATCAGGAAACGTCGGGACTGAGTATTTCTTGCTCGTAGGAGACGTTGTATCTGGGGATTGTCCTGGAAACTAAATGCTAATGCGGAGTCTGGTGATGCAGAAATTATTTCTTGTTTGTGTGAGAAAATTATTTCTTTGAGTTCATATTCTTTGATAATGTCGTCTAAAATTTTATTAACCAGTGCATTATATTGTTTTTCTTGGACAACAATTGACTCATTAATCCATTTAAGTTGGATGTAAGTAACAGCTGTGATTGCTATTACCAATAATATTGTTATGCCCCAGATAAAAGTTTTTTTCATTTGTTTTAGCGGTTTTTATATTGCTTTTCGTAGTAATTTTGATATTCTCCAGATACGACGTTTTCCAGCCACTCTTTGTTACTCAGATACCAGCGGACAGTCTTGCGCAAGCCGGTTTCAAAGTCAACTTCTGGTTCCCATCCCAGCTCATTTTTGATTTTAGATGCATCTATAGCGTAACGATGGTCGTGGCCAGGCCGGTCTTTGACAAAGGTTATTAGTTTTTCTGATGTGCCTGGTTCTCGTCCCAGTTCATCGTCCATGACTTTGCAGAGCAAGCGAATCAGATCAATATTTTTCCATGTATTATTTCCACCGATATTGTAGGTATCTCCTATTTTCCCTTTGTGGAAAACGAGGTCAATAGCCTTTGCATGGTCTTCAACGTATAGCCAATCGCGTATATTGATGCCCTGCCCATAGATTGGTATTGGCTTCATGTTCAGTATGTTGTTAATAGCCAATGGTATAAGCTTTTCGGGGAATTGGTTTGGTCCGTAGTTGTTGGAGCAATTTGTAATAACAGTGGGCAGATGATAAGTATTGTTATAGGCACGGACAAAATGGTCAGAACTAGCTTTAGAAGCGGAGTAAGGACTGCGAGGATCATAGGCTGTCTGTTCTGTAAAAAATCCGTCATTTTCCAGAGAGCCATATACTTCGTCTGTTGAGATATGATAAAAACGTTTTCCTTCAGGTTTGTCAGCCCAGAATTTACGGGCTGCGTTGAGCAGAGTTACAGTACCAATGATATTTGTTTTTATAAATTCCATAGGGTTTTCGATAGACCTATCGACATGAGACTCGGCAGCAAGATGTATGACACCGTCGAAATTGTATTTCTCAAATAGCGTGAAGATGAGCTGTTCGTCTGTAATATCGCCTTTTATAAAAGTATAATTAGATTTATCTTCAATGTCCTTAAGGTTCTCCAGGTTGCCTGCATAAGTGAGCTTATCCAGGTTAATTATAAGATAATCAGGATAATTATTGACGAAACGACGTACGACGTGAGAGCCGATAAATCCAGCGCCACCAGTAATTAAAATAGTTTTTTTTGCCATAGTTTTATTATTATTTGGCTTAAAAAGTTTTACCTCCAAATTTAACAAAATAAAATATTATTTTACTTAAATGTTAAAATTTTTTATTCATTTCCCATCGCCAGGCAGTTCTTAGCATAAATTCCAGGTCATGCTCAGCCTTCCAGTCAAGCTCATTATTAGCAAGTTTAGTATCTGCATAAATAGCTGCGACATCTCCTGGCCGACGATCCACTATGCGGTAATTAATTTTTTTACCAGAAATTTTTTCAAAGGTTTTGATCACTTCGAGGACGGAATATCCATGTCCAAGGCCCAGGTTAAAATATTCGTAATTTTTTTTGTTCTTTTTTTTCTCTAATCTTTCTAAGGCAATGACATGAGCTCGTGCCAGATCTTGAATATATATGTAGTCTCTCACGGGTGAGCCGTCTGGTGTAGGATAATCATTGCCATAGACTAAAATTTCTTTACGTTTGCCTATTGCAACCTCAGTGAGAATTGGAATAAGATTGAAAGTTTTTAATGGTGATTCACCTATTTCTATCGAAGGATGAGCTCCAATAGGATTAAAATAGCGAAGTGATATTGCATTTATATGTTGAAATTGTTTGACTGTGTCCATTATAGTGTATTCAGAGAGCATCTTTGTTTTGCCGTAAGGGGATGTTGGTTCGTGCATCGGCATTTGCTCGGTAACAGGAAGGCTCTCGGGTGTGCCATACACTGTGCACGAAGAAGAGAAAACAAAATTTATGGGTTTATTATAATGACTGATAGCAGAGAGGAGATTAATTGT
>JALWCU010000072.1 GCA_027015275.1 Bacteroidales bacterium
CAACCGATTCTGTGCTGGCAACATCTGCACTCATCTATCGGGCAACAAAGGCAGGAGTTACAGTATTCAACGGCGTTGCTATCGAAGACGTAGTTTTTCATAATAATGCTGTCTCTGGTGTGGTAATCAATTGGACACCAATACAAACTACTGGTATGCACGTTGATCCGCTTGTTGTCATGTCTCGTGCTGTGTTGGACGGTACAGGCCATGATGCAGAAGTGGCAAATGTTTTGGCCAGAAAGAACGAAATAAAGCTCAACACACCTTCGGGGAAAATTATGGGTGAGCGCTCTATGAACGTGGAGATTGGTGAGCCCACAACCGTAGAAAATACCAAAGAAATATTCCCAGGCCTCTTTGTCTCTGGCATGGCTGCCAATGGTGTTAGCGGCAGTTTCCGCATGGGACCGATATTTGGGGGTATGCTTCTCTCTGGCGAGAAGGTTGCAAATATGATAGCAGAGAAATTGTCTAAATAATTTTGTTTTTTCTTTGCTGTTGAATAAAAAGCCCCGCAGAATCAATGTCTGCGGGGTTTTGTGTTTTGGGGAGATAATGAACAGTATCAAACATCAAACCAGGACCTTAGCCGCTGATCATCGAACTTGTATGATCTGTGGAAAAATTCTCCAGTAACTTTGTCTTGTATGTAATCCTTCTGCCATTGGTCGATATTCTCATGAATTTCACTAACAGCATTGATTACGTATTCCAATTCGGCGTCTGTCATTGTCGGATGCAGGGATATTCTGACCCAGCCAGGTTTTGTCGTGGCGTCGCCATGTTTGAGTAGGTCTTTGAGATGTTCGGACACGTTTTTGTTAAGCTTAAGTAAGAAGTGTCCATAAGGTCCGGCACAAGAGCAGCCGCCGCGTACCTGGATTCCATACCTGTCGTTAAGCAATTTTGTGATAAGGTTGTGGTGCACTCTTTCGCTGTAGAAAGATACGACGCCCAGACGATCGCGTATATTATCTGCTAAGATATGCACACCCGGAATTTGTGGTAATTTTTCGAAAGCCAGTTCAATTAGCTCATCTTCGCGTTTGCGGATATTTTCGACACCCATTTTGTCCTTAAGCTGCATAGCCAGAGCCGAACGGATAGCCTGCAAGAATGCAGGTGTACCACCGTCTTCACGCAGCTCCACGTCGTCAGTGTACACAATTTCATTCCATGGATTTGTAAAAAGTACAGTACCACCGCCTGGATGATCAGGTACTATGTTGCCATAAAGTTTTTTATTAAAAACGAGTACAGCAGCACTGCCAGGACCACCAAGAAATTTATGAGGCGAGAAGTAAATTGCATCAAAGTATTCGCCTGTTCTGTCGTTTTTGTGCATGTCAATTTTTATATAAGGAGCGGATGCAGCATAATCAATAAAGCACAAACCACCATTGTCGTGCATAATTTTAGCCAACTCATAAATAGGTGGTATATAACCTGTTACATTTGAGCCAGCGGAGAATGCACCAATTTTTATTTTTCTGTTTTTGTATTTTTCCAGCAAACCATGGAAAGCATTGAGATCAACTTTCAGCTCATCGTCAAACGGTATGATGACGATATCAGCAATTGTTTCTTTCCAAGAAAAATGATTAGAAT